>JBLMZH010000076.1:0-9620 GCA_050258715.1 Acidobacteriaceae bacterium | reverse complement strand
TGTTGTAGACTTCAAGCATTCGAAACTGGACCTTGGAGGCGATGTTGTTTGTCTGAATGAACTCCTCGACTTTGGCGCAGTGCGGACAGCCTTCGCCCACAAAAAGAATGATCGCGGGTTCGGCAGCGGGTTTGGGGGCGGGTGTTGGCTTAGGCTGAGTTTGGGACTTTGGAGTTGCCTGCTGAGTTTGCTCGGGCACGGCATTTGGCTGGCTTGCAGGCAAAGATCCTTGGTCTTGAGTCTTTCCGTTTTCCGAGGAATTTTGCGTCTGAGCGGGAGGCAAATCAGCGCTTACCTTTGCCGCCTTATTTTCCTGAACTTTTGAGAGGACCATGACCGCGGCAATGCCGACCACCACTACGATTATTCCAGCTATGATCTGTCTTTTATTTTCCATGTTTCTTTCGCTTTAGAAGGATTAATTCTGTTCCTAGTTTACCCAAATTTAGAAAGCAATTCAAGCAAGATCAAACCGCATGAGTGCGGTAAAACCGGTGTTTGATGGCCTCGACTGCAAACAGGTAAATGACCACGAGCAGCGAGATGGTCAAAAGCACCGGAAGCGGCAGTGGCGTAAACTTAAACCACTTGCCGATAAAGCTTAGGGCGATGAAGCTCGAAAGCACGACGATGCCGACGCTGCTTATCACAAGCGGCAGACTCGGCCGGCTTTTTATAAATGGCAGCTTGCGCGTCCGGATAATGTAAACGACAAGGGTTTGAGTGGCAATCGATTCCAGAAACCACCCGGTTTGCAAAAACGAATGCGTGTAATGGAAGCCCCAATAAAGAATAATAAAGGTCATGAAGTCAAAAACCGAACTGATCGGGCCGAAGGTATACATAAACTTCCGGATGTGGGCAATGTCCAAGCGCCGCGGCCGGGCAATGTCTTCGGAATCAACATTGTCCAAGGGGATGGACAGCTGCGACGTGTCGTAAAGCAGGTTGTTTAAGAGGATCTGGACCGGCAGCATCGGGAGGAAAGGCAAAATGATCGAGGCTGCGGCCATAGAGAACATGTTCCCGAAGTTCGAACTTAAATTCATCATCATGTACTTGAGCGTGTTGGAGAACGTTCTTCTGCCTTCCACAATCCCCTCCACTAGCTGGCTTAGGCTTTTGCGCAGCAATATCAAATCAGCCGTCTCTTTGGCCACGTCAACCGCGTTGTCTACGGAAATGCTGACGTCGGCCGCTCGAAGCGATGGAGCATCGTTGATGCCGTCGCCTAAGTACCCGACGACGTGGCTGTTGTGCTTAAGGCAGCTGATGATGCGCTGCTTTTGGTCGGGAGTGACGCGGGCGAAAATCGTGGCGCTTTCCACCTTGTGCCTGAGCACTTCGTCGGACATATGAATCAGATCCGGACCAAGAACCATCCCTTTGACCGGCAATTCGATTTCGGACGCGATCTTCTTGCTGACAAATTCATTGTCGCCGGTAAGGATCTTGATCTCGATCCCAAAAGCTTCCATCCGCTTAAGCGTATCCTTGACCGAATGCTTTGGCGGATCAAGAAACGCCAGCAGTCCCAAAAATTCCATATCCTTCTCGTCATCCTTGTTATACGTTTCTTTATATTCCGAAACTGCGCGCTCGGAGACGGCCAAAACGCGGAAACCTTCTTCGCTCAGCTTCCGATATTGGCGCATGACGGTCTCTTTGATTTCTTCCGAAAGATCGATGGCCCCTGTTTGGTGTTTGATGCGGCTGCAGACGGCGATCACTTCTTCTGGAGCGCCCTTGGTCAAAATCGTCCGCGTCGTGCCTTCGTCGATAACCATGCTGCTTCTTTTTCGCGGGTAATCGAACGGTATCTCGTCAACCTTCTTGGTATTGGTCAGTGCCAGAGTCCGGTGCTCCTTGATCGCCGAATCAAGCGGGCTGTGCAAGCCTGCGGTATAAGCGCTGGTCACGTAAGCCGCGCGAAAAACATCTTCCGAAATATTGCCGGAGTAATCCAAATATTTGATCAGGGAAATTTTATCCTCAGTTAAGGTGCCGGTCTTGTCAGTGCAAAGCACATCCATGCTCCCGAAATTCTGGATGGCTGACAATTTTTTCACGATGACCCCGTGCTTGGACATGTCCATCGAACCCTTTGAAAGATTGAGGGCGATAATCATGGGCAGCATTTCGGGAGTCAGTCCCACGGCCAAAGCAAGGGCAAAAAGGAAAGAGTTCAGAACCTCGTGTTTGAGCAAGGCGTTGACGAAAAAGATCACGACCAAAAGCATGAAGGTCACGCGCACGATCAGATAGCTGAAATCCGTAATGCCTTTTTCGAAATTCGTGGGCGGCTGCGGGCGCGTCAAAACCTGGGCGATTTGGCTGAGCTTAGTGGATTTCCCCGTGGACATAACCTTGAACCGGCCCTCGCCCGTCACCACGCTTGAGCCCATAAAGGCTTTCGAATCGGCAAATTTTTCAACCGGAAAAGACTCGCCGGTCAGCTGCGATTCGTTGACGAACAAGTCCCTGCCGTCGAGCACATTGCCGTCAGCTGGAATTATGTCGCCCGCTGACAGCAAAACCACGTCGCCTGGGACAAGCAGGCTCACCGGAATCTCGATCCGCTTCCCGTCCCTTAAGACGTCTGATGTGATCTCCACTCTTTGCCTGAGCTTCTCCGCGGCCTTTTGGGAACGGTAAGTGTTGTAAAAATCGATGAACGCCGAAGCGATGATCATGACCATGATAATGACGGAACTCGTCGGGTCCCCGACAAAGAGCGAGATTACGGCCGCGATCATCAGCAAAATAATAAGCGGGTTTTTAAACCGCAGCAAAAAATCGACTAAGGGCGCCAGCTTTTTTACTTCAACGATCTGGTTTGGTCCGAACCTCTGCAAAGCTTCGGCCGCTTGGTTTGATGTCAGGCCTTGGTCAAGATTTATTTTTGTTTCCATGCGTGAAAGCGGTTGCCTTATCTCGGCAATTTCTTTCGCTTCCTGAAATCGAGATTAAGAGTGAGAATCTTGTCAGACGAAAAGATTTTGGCTGCGATATAAATGAAGATGAACAGCAAGATGACCAAATATAGATAGCCCCAGAGCAGGAACTGATAATCACGAAGCATGATGTGGGAAACGGCCAGGAACGAATGTGAAAACGGTATGAGATAGATGAGGTACTTGGCCGTGTTTGAAAGCGTGTCAAAGTCCAGGGCAAACACCAAAAGATAGGGAATGAACACCAGGATCATCAAAGGACTGATCAGTCCCTGAACGCTCTTCGTGTCTTTGGCAAAGGAACCCAAAATCATGGCAATGGCTAAAGCGATCAGAATCCCCAAAAACAGCGAAACGGCCAAAAAACCGTAATCCACAGGCCCCATGTTAAGGCCAAGCTGGGCAATGGCCGCGCTGTTTGCCGCCTGTTGGGTGCCGGCTATGGATCCCGTCACTCCGTTCATAAAACTTTTCAGCCCAATCAGGTAGACGCCGGTGGACAAAAGCGCGATAAAGCCCGCAGACACCAGTTTTGCGGCCACAATGGATTTGCGTCCGATCGGAGCGGAAAGCAGGGTCTCGAGCGTCTTATTTTCCTTTTCGCCCGCAACCGAACTGGCAATCATGCCGGCGGCGAATGCGATCACCAAAAACAAAATGATCGGCACTAAAGTGGCCTGCGAAGAAATGAAAGCCACAACCTGTTCGATCCCGACCTGAGCCACCTTATCCTTAACCACCGTAAACTGCTCGGTTTTGATCGGATTTTTCAAAGTCACGGCCTTGTCTCCGAAACTGGCAGCCAAAACCTGGCTGCTGACCTGGTCGTTTATGACGGCAATGACCGGAGCGAGGTCGGACTTTCTGGCACCCACAAAAGAAAATGACCTGACCAAAGCGTAAGTTTCCAAAGTTTGCGGCTGTCCCGATTTTAATCCGGCTTCAAAACCGGAAGGAATGATAAGCAGTGATTTGTCGGGAATTTTCGTATCCTTGATGATTTCATCTTTTGTCCGGCCGTCGGAAGAAGAAAGCTGGTATCCGGCTTTTTCAAAAATATTTTTGATCATCTGCGAGGCTGCCGTGTTGTCGTTGTCTATGATGACGATGCCGGGCTTGGCCGCGGGCTTTTGCGACTCTTTGTTGATGACCTTGCCCACGAAAGAAAATGCAACCACAATCAAAATCAGCGGCACGAACATCTGCGGCGTTAACAGTTCCCTGATCTCTTTTTTCAAAAGGACTAAAAATTTGTTCATACGTTCCCCCTTTCCGCAACCTTAACGAATACCTGTTCCAGGTTTTGCGCGTCGTATTTTGACTTAAGTTCCGCCGGGGTTCCGGTTTCCCTGATTAAGCCCTGGTGGATTATGGCCACGCGGTCGGAAAGCAGTTCGACCTCAAGCATGTTGTGGCTTGAAAGGAGCACTGACATTCCCCGGCTGGCCAAAGATCTGATGGTCTTTCTGACCTCCAAGGCATTGATGATGTCGAGGCCGCTGGTCGGTTCATCAAGAATGGCAAGCTTAGGCTTGACCATGACGGTTCTCGCCAACAAAAGTTTTCGGGCCATGCCTTTGCTGTAGGTCGTGACCTTGTCTCTTAGCCTTTCGTTAAGGCCGCTGACTGAGCGCCCCGCTTCCAGAAAATTCTGTTTCTCGGTTTTGTCGTCGGCGTAGATGGACGCCATAAACTCGAGGTACTGTTCCCCGGTCAAATTTTTGTACGCTCCGGCCTCTTCAGGAAGATAACTGATGGTCTTTCTGATCTGATAATCATCCTTCCCGACCTTGAGCCCGTTAACGCTGATAGTTCCGCTCGTCGGAACCAAAATGGTCGCGATCATCTTAAGCGTCGTTGATTTACCCGCGCCGTTGGGCCCGATAAGGCTGAAGATCTCATTTTCAGCCACTTCAAACGAAATTCCCTTGACCGCTTCCATGCGGCCGTAAGTTTTTTTCAGGTTGTCGACAGTTAGTATTGGCATATGAATATTATACGACAAAAACCAAAAAAAATCAGCTCTTTCTCCATATTTTTCGCGCGAACTAAGGTTTCCCCGATTCTTTCGGCTGATCTTTTGCGTTCAGGTACTCCATCAGCTCCTTATAGCTGGTGCAAACCACTGCCGGTTTGCCGCAAACTTCGGAGGCAAAATCTTTAAGCGCTTGCCAATAAAGCCCGTCGTTCCAGTCCGAAAAATGACTGCCGATGAAGACCGGAGCGCGGTTGCCCGTGTAATTTTGCTCAAAATAATTCAGATACGAAGCGTAGACCTGGTTATAATAATCATCCCATTTTTGATCCCCTCGCTTGACCTTATCAGTGGCCCCGGTTTGCTTGAAATAAAAGTTGTAATCCATGGATAAAATTTTCGTACCTTTGTCGGCGAAGTTGATTGAAGCCAAAGGAAACTCCCAAAGCCCGTCTGTCCTTTTAACAGGCCAAATGTTTGCTTTTCCCGTCATGCTCGCATCGTATTGAAAGCCATTTTTAACCAAGGCCGGCCACATGGCATCATCGCGGCCGAGGTTCGGAGCGCGAAATCCGGCAATATCTTCAGGCTTCAAATCGAGTGTTAGCGAACTTGAATTATCCCCAGCCTTGTTATTGCTGCTTACGTTAAACAAAAAGTTATCAAACTGGGTAAGCTCGCTATTCCACTCAGCGGCGCTCCACAACGAGCCGTCAAAGTGGCCGTTTAAATGCGAGCCGATTTCGTGCCCTTCTGAAATGGCACGATTAACAAAAGCCACGCGCTTTCGAATATCATCCAGCGAATTGGCAAAACCGATCTTTGACTCGCCCTTCGGATTCCCCGCCGGCTCGTAAACCAAACGGTTTGCGTAATCAAGAAAATAAACGCCGCTGACAAAATAAGTGAACCTCAAAGGCTTGCCTGCTTGGGTCTGGGCTTTTGCAAAGTCCAAAGTCTCCTGCCATTTATTCAAATCTTTTGAACCGTCAAAGGCCAAGATCACGAACTGCGGATTTTCCGGAACCGGCAAGGGTTTGGGAGGCTCGTTTTTCAAAGCCGTTTTTTGGTGCTCCGGAGTTTTCGGGATCGTGGAAGACACATTTAAAGCCGGTTGATCGCAGCCGGCCGCAAACATCGCAATGATCAATAACGGCAGAATCTTTTTCATCGGATTATTGGTACAAATCCTGATAGTCCTGAGGTTTAATTTGCTGAAGTTGATCCAGGTTAGTGCCGACCGAAGACATAAACGTCCTCATGGTCAGCCAAACGATTATCAAAGCCAAGACCGTGAACCCCACGCAAACCAGCGCCGTTTTCTTGCCGTCATCCTTGTCGCCCATGTAAAATCTGAGCGCAAACAACAGTCCGAATGGCGGAAAAAACAGAGAAACCGCGTACGCCCACTTCCTCTCCTTGTCAGACACCAGATTTGAAGGAGACTCCAAAAGCTTGCTCATCAAAGTGGCGACGTCAATGCTCGGGTCGGTCTTGGCCAGTTCCCGGTACTTTTCCGCGATCTCTTCCAGATGTTTTTGATTGTCCATTGATATTTCTTTGGTTTCAAAAAGACTTATTTCTGCCGATTTCCGCATTTAGTTTAGCATTTCTTAGGATTATCGACAAAACACTTACCCACCAGTTACTATTGAAAGTACTGGCAAAATTTCCTATAATATATGAGATTTATTGGATGGGTGGCCTGTGGCCAGGACACTCCGCGATTGAAAGTTAATTTTTGGGGAGTAGCCAAGTGGTAAGGCACAGCGCTCTGGACGCTGCACGCGAAGGTTCGAATCCTTCCTCCCCAGCCAAGAAAAAATCTGACCTTTTGGTCGGATTTTTTCTTAACTTAGAAAGTAAAAGGATTCGAACGGGTTGAAGCGAGGTGCGACTTAAGGAGCAGCCGAGCGATCGGAAAACGTCCAGCGGACGTTTTCCGCAACCCCGTACCGTGCCGCTTCAGCGGCACGTGAGAATCCTTCCTCCTAAATCCGAACTTCTGGTCGGATATTTTCATTACTAAGCGAGTTGAGGGATTCGAACGGGCAGCAGTGAGCCGCGACTTCAGGAACGAGTCCGAACGCTACAGCGTTCGGCTTCGAATCTTTCCATTTCTGCAACCCCGTACCGTGCCGCTTCAGGGAATGTGAGAATCCTTCCCCTGGCACGTTGTTGTCATCTTTAAAGCAAAAGGGCATAATAAAATCACTATGGAAAACTTTGAGAAACCTACATATCCCGAAGCAGAATCCGAAATCGCCCCTTCGCCGCTGGCAAAGAGACTTCTTGATATCCTTCCAAACCAATCAGGCAACCAAATTCTTGAGATAGGAGCAAGAGAGGCCGATATTGAAGGGAAGCATATTGGCGACGATTGTGTCTATCTGGCTCGAGAAAACTCTGTGACTTTGGTTGAAACAGGCGAAGGAATAATTTCGGACATTCGCGAGAAGGCAATAAAATCCGGAACTGACGGGAACATCAAATTTCTAATCAGCCAATTTGACAAACTTGGGCTCTCAGAAAACGAGTTTGACGCCGCCTTTTCTTTATCCGGGCTTGATTCAACCTACTTGCCCTGGAGTTTGAAGGAAGTAAATCGCGTCCTTAAACCGGGCGGGAAAGCTTTAATTTTTATTTACTACAAAATGGAAGGCAAGCTCATCCAAGGCCCGGAAAACGTACTTGAAAAATACGTCCAAGAAAGCGGCTTGCAAATAGATCACAAGCAAATCAAGGTCATCGACGAAGAAAAAGGCCTCGAAGCGATTATTTTCGAACTACACAAATGAGCGACCAATTGCCAATATATATGAGTGTCAGCGATTGGATTAAGGCTTATGAACACAAGCTCCCCCACTGGGCGGAAAGCCGAATCCCTTCGCCGCTCGCGGCCCAACTATTGCAAATACTTGATAAGAAAAAGGGTAATAATATTTTAGAAATTGGCGTGGGCAACGGAAGGGATTGCATCTTCTTTGCAAAAGAAGGAAACGTTGTCACTGGAATTGACGTTGTTTCGAAAGCAATCGATGTGGCCAAAACAAACGCCGAAGCGGAGGGGGCGGATCACATTCAATTCTTAGTTGAGAATGCGGAAAAACTTAGCTTCCAAGATGAATCTTTTGATGCAGTGTATTCCGTCTCTGTTTTGCACGCCACAAACTTGAATTTGAGTCTGAAAGAACTTTCCAGAGTCTTAAAAATCGGCGGGAAAGCGATGGTTTACCTTTACGAAAAAACTATTAGCGACGGAAGGGAGTTTTGGTTTCGGAAAAGAGAGGATGTTGAAAAACTTTTGAAAGATTTCAATCTTTCAATCAAAGACAAATGGGATGTCGTTCATACCGGACACGAGAACGAAAAAACCACTGTTTTGATCTATAAGCTGCAGAAAATTTAATTTTCGTGGAATTTAGTGGACAAAAATAATAATTTAAAAACAGTTCTTGCTTTTCTTTCGGAAAGCCCTCCTCTTGAGCATCTTCCCCAATCGGATGCGATTTTTATTTTCGGGCACTTTGACCCAAGGCTTCCAGAGCATGCGGCAAAACTTTTTAATCTTGAAAAGGCCGGAAGAATTATCATTTCCGGCAAGGGAAAAAAAGAAATTCCCGGTTTTAAAAACGAGGCTCAATTCTACGCTTCAATTCTTGAAGAGCTTGGAATTTCGAAAGACAAATTAATTTTGGAAGAACAGGCCATGAACTGTTTGGAAAACGTCAAATTCGGAATTGAAGCCGCCAAAAAATCCGGTCTTAACCCCAAATCGCTGATCCTCGTGGCCTTGCCGCCGCTGTTCCGTCGGGCGATAGCCACGTTCCGCAAACAATTTCCAAAGATTAAAACCTATGCCAGCGCTTTCGAATTCCCGGTCGAAGAATATCAAAACAAGGTCAAACGCCTGCTCGGCGAATTCGACCGTTTTGACTTGTACTACAAGCAAGGAGATAT
Source organism: Acidobacteriaceae bacterium (assembly GCA_050258715.1). GTDB lineage: Bacteria > Patescibacteriota > Doudnabacteria > UBA920 > O2-02-FULL-48-8 > JBLMZH01. Next base: position 731 of record JBLMZH010000076.1, on the reverse strand, counting down.
GGAAAAAATTGAAGTCCCTGATAAAGTAAGAGATGCAGTTGAAGCGCTAAAACATGTAAACAAGTTTTGAATCCCTTGATCAACCCAGAAAAAAATCAGCTTCATAAACGAGGCTGTTTTTTTTATTTGCGTTGCCCATTGCCACTTAGAATAAATCACAATTACTTTCGCTTAATAGCCGCTTTATACTTTTGGAAATTAACCCAAACATTCATGGCTTTTGAACAATACCACGAACCGGCGGAAAATTTGTCGGAAGAAACCAAGACCTTTGCCCGAATCAGCATCGGCCTGATTGAGGAGGCGGAAGCTATCGACTGGTATGAACAGCGCATGTCAGTCGAAAAAAATCCCGAAGCCAAAGCGATCATGGCCAATGCCCAGACCGAGGAAATGAAGCACTTCAGCATGGATTTGGAATTTTTGCTCAGGCAAAAACCCAAATGGCGGACGATTCTCACGAATATTGTTTCCAAAAAGGGTGATATCGTCGAAAACGGGGAAGAAGCGGAAGAACTCGCCGAGCATAGCTAGGCAATATTTCGAAACGTGTCCTGATAAATAACCGGCTAACACGCCGAAATTTTTCGGCCGTTTTATTGTATATTAAGTTAGAACAAGCATTTCTTAATTAACAAAGGACATATGGCAGACAATCAAAGCCAAAATAATCCCAACCCCCCTTCCACTCCAAGGGGTGTGGGCGAAAAGGAATACCATTATTTTCATCA
>JBLMZH010000075.1:0-3640 GCA_050258715.1 Acidobacteriaceae bacterium | reverse complement strand
CCATTGATTCCCTGACCGACCGCCGCCCCGGAATCGATCACGACTATTACCACCTGGTGCTTCTGGCCAAGAACATGGAAGGCTACAAGAATTTGATGAAGCTTGCGACCATCGGCCAGCTTGAAGGATATTACTACAAGCCGCGCATTGATAAACAAACACTTAAAACCCTCGCGGCCGGCCTGATCGCCTTGTCAGGCTGCATGCGCGGCGACATTCCCCGGGCCCTCTTAAACTCTGACTTCGAGCAAGCCTTGAAACTCACCGACGATTACAGATCAATCTTCGGCGACGATTTTTATCTCGAGATCCAAAGGCAGCAAAGCACTGACGAGGAATACTCGCGCAAACAGCGCAGCCTCAACGAACGCCTAATCAAGCTTTCTGAACAGACCAAAATCCCGCTGGTGGCCACGTGCGACAGCCATTATCTTTCGCGCGAAGACGCGGCTGCCCACGACCTTTTGATCTGCGTGGGTTTGGGCAAAACCGTCCTTGATACCGACCGACTCGACATGCGCCCGCTTGATCTGTCAGTGAAGAACGCGGGAGAAATGGAAAAATTATTTGCGGACATACCTCAAGCCGTTTCCAACACCCAGCTTATCGCCGACAAATGTGATCTCAAGATCGTGTTAAACCAGCGGTTTTTCCCGGACATCCCCGTGCCCGAAGGTTTTGATTCCAACACCTATCTTCGGAAACTGGCGTTCGAAGGGATCAAAAATAAGCCTGACTACAAGGATTTGCCGGAAATTCCGGCTGAAGTTGCCGGCAGGCTCAACTACGAGCTCGACATCATCGTCACCAAAGGATACTCGGGATATTTTCTGGTTGTCTCCGATTTTGTGAACTGGGCGCGCAACAGCGCAATTATTGCCACGACCAGAGGCTCGGCCGCCGGCTCCTTGGTGTCTTATGCCATCGGAATTACGACCATCAATCCTTTAAATTACAAACTGCCCTTCGAGCGCTTTTTAAACCCGATGCGTCCCTCCCCGCCTGATATCGACATGGACTTTGCCGACAATCGCCGCGACGAGGTCATCGCTTACGTCACGCAAAAGTACGGCAAGGACCGCGTGGCGCAAATCGTGACCTTCGGAACGATGATGGCCCGCGCCGCCGTGCGCGACATGGGCCGGGCGCTGGCCATCCCCTACAGCAAGTGCGACAAGATCGCGAAGATGATTCCTTTGGGCAAGCAGGGTTTCCAGATGACCATCAAACGAGCGCTCGATGAAAGCCCGGACCTGAAGGAAGCTTACGACAAAGACCCCGAAACCAAGCAACTCATCGATTTGAGCATGAAGGTCGAAGGAGCGGCCCGCCACGCTTCCGTGCACGCGGCCGGCATTGTCATCGCTCCCACGCCTCTGACCGACTACACTCCCCTGCAGCGCGACCAAAATGAAAAGGTCATCACTCAGTACGAAATGCATTCGTGCGAGGACGCGGGACTGGTGAAGATGGACTTTTTGGGGATTCGAAACCTCTCCATCCTTGGAAACACGGTTGAGATCGTGAAGCACACCAAGCACGTGGAGATTGATCTGCAAAATCTTCCCCTGGATGATAAAAAAACCTATCGCCTCCTGACCGCGGGCCGGACCATGGGCTTGTTCCAGCTGGGCGGCTCCGGCATGACCCGATACTTGATCGAACTTGCGCCTTCCAGCATCTTCGATATCATGGCCATGATCTCCCTGTACCGCCCGGGCCCTATCGATTCCATTCCCGAATATATCCGGCGCAAGCACAATCCCAAGCTCGCCACTTATTCCGACCCGAAGATGAAGGATATTTTGTCCATGTCGCACGGGATCATCACCTATCAGGACGACGTTTTGCTCATTTCTATTCAGATTGCCGGCTACACCTGGGAGGAAGCGGACAAACTTCGGAAAGCCATGGGCAAAAAAATCCCCAAGGAAATGGCCGCGCAGAAGGAAAAGTTCATCCAAGGCTGCATCGACACTTCTCATTACAACGAAGAAATGTCCATCAAGCTTTGGACATTGATCGAACCATTCGCGGCTTACGGATTCAACAAGGCGCATGCCGCATCGTACGCCATTGTCGCTTACCAGACCGCGTATATGAAAGCCAACTTCCCCGTGGAATTTATGGCCGCGGTCATGACCGCTGAATCAGGCGACCCGCAAACCGTGGCCGACGCGGTCGAAGAATGCAAAGGCATGGGGATTGAAGTTCTGCCGCCGGACATCAACGAAAGCCTGGCCAACTTCACGGTTATTGACGACAAACACATCAGATTCGGATTTAATGCCATCAAGAACTTGGGGTCGGACGTTATCGAAGAAACGATCAGGCAAAGAAAAGCCGCGGGAAAATTTGTTAACCTTGAAGACTACGCTCAAAGAATCCAAACCCGCAACTTCAACAAAAAATCCTGGGAAGCTTTGGTCAAATCCGGAGCCATGGACCTCTTTGGCGAGCGCGGAACCCTGCTTGCCAATTCCGAAATCATCCTTGATTTTGCCCGCAACCATTTCAAGCAGCAAAATTCCAGCCAGTCCAGCCTGTTCGGCCAGACCAAAATGGCGCCGGTCAAGCTCCGGCTGCGCGAAGTCGAGCCGGTCGGGAAAAAAGAAAAACTGACTTGGGAAAAGGAACTTTTGGGGCTTTATGTCTCTGCCCATCCTTTGGACGATTACCAAAGACTATTGGAAAAGCTGGCCAAACCGATCAAAAATATCGCCACGGCCAAAGGCCCGACCAAGGTCGCGGGCATTGTCAGCAAGGTCCAGAAAATTTTAACGCGCAAAGGCGACCAAATGGCGTTCTTTGATCTGGAAGATCTGGGCGGCACCGTGGAAGTTTTGGTTTTCCCCAATCTTTACCAGACGGTCAGGGATTTGATTGTGCCGGAGCGGATCCTTTTGGTCTCAGGCAAAGTTTCAGACAAGGACGGCGTGCCCAAATTCTTGGCCGATGAGATCAAGGATATCAACCAAATGATCAGGGATATCAAGCAGGCCAGAAGCGAGCAGGCCGGACAGCAGACAACGCCCGTGCCGCCCGCGCAGGAAGTAACCATCGACATCCCCGCTTCAGCGAGGGAAGAAATTTTTGTTGAGCTTAAAAAAATTCTGGAAGCTTTTCCTGGGGAGCAGTCAGTCAATCTGCTAGTTTCAAACCAACAGGTAAAAACCCCGTTCCGCGTCAGCTGGAACAGCGACCTCCAAAACCAGGTCAAAACTCTGTTAGGCCGCTAACTTTTCGATTTGTAAAGCGGCAAGGTTAGGGGTATAATGCCTGCATTAATGGGCGCTTGAGGCGACTACCAACCGCCAAGCCCATTCGCCGACCGCGGGCGTTAGACGCGGTCAATGAAGCGAAAGCTTCGGGTGGAACCCCCCAGTACCTCCGGTACGGGGCCCGAGCAGAATGATTTCTGGTCGGTTTTTTAATTTTCAATATTCAATCTTTAATTTTCAATAAAAAACTATGAAAAAAAACTCCCCCTCGCATTCTGAAATTGACATCAAGCGCCAGTCCCTGGCGCACGTCATGGCCGCAGCGGTCCAGGAAATATTTCCAGACGCCCAAATGGGCGTTGGTCCGGTCATCGAGAACGGTTTTTACTACGACTTCCTGCTCCCCCGCCCCTTGGAAC
>JBLMZH010000074.1:0-3418 GCA_050258715.1 Acidobacteriaceae bacterium | reverse complement strand
GAGGATGAAAAAGTCCTGATCATGACCGGCGGTTCATCCGGACACGGCCTATCCGAGGAATTTTTCGACCGACTGACCACAAAGATCGAAAGCGACGGACTTAAGAAGTTCCGGATCCTGGTCGTCACAGGAAAAAATAAAGAACTTTTTGAAAAGCTTCGGCTTTCCAAAAATCCGCACTTGCTGGCATTTGGTTTTTACGAGAGGATGTTGGAGCTTTACGCCGTGGCTGATGTTTTTGCCGGCAAGCCGGGAGGATTAAGCACGGCCGAAGGGCTCAAGCACCGCTTGCCCATGGTCATTACCAGTTGGCTTCCGGGCATGGAGGAGTTGAATGTTGAATTTTTGACCAAAAAGAACCTTACCTTGCCGATCATTCCGTTTGGGCCCGAACACGACGCCAAAGTCATTGAACAAATCAGCCTGGAACTTCGCACCGGCGAGTTTAAGCAAAAGCTTTTGGCACGAAACGATGAAATAAAAGCCCTGGCGAACGACGATCCGACCATAATCTGCCGCTTTATCGGCAAGGTTTTATCTCAAAGGTTTGCCGAAACCGCCGTCAGGCAACAAACTTAAATAAAGCCCGTTAAATTGGCGGGTTTTCGACAGGTTTTAGGTTGACAACAGGGGATTTTAAAGATTAATATTTAGATACTTAACTAGGACAATTCCATGGCAAAAGACAAGAACTTAATCAATAAGTTGATGGGAACCCAAACTGTTAATCAGCAACCGGAAGAAGATGAAGATGTTGACATGGAGGAGCAAGAGGACCAAGTTGCCGAACCGGAAGCCCAGACAGGCTCGCAGGAAGATTGGCTTTCTGAATACGAAGGTCAACTGACCATAGATATGTACCAGACCAAAGACAATGTCATCATCAAGTCCACTATTGCCGGAGTAAAATCGGAAGATATCGACGTGACCATTGCCAATGACATGGTGACTATTCGCGGCGAACGCAAGCGCGACTTTGAAGCCTCCAGTGAAGACTACTTTTATCAGGAATGCTATTGGGGCAATTTCAGCCGCTCAGTGGTGCTGCCCGTGGACGTGGATATTGAAAACGTCGGAGCTGACCTCAAGGACGGGATTTTGACTGTAACACTTCCTAAGGCTGCCAAGGCCAAGGCCAAGAAGATCAAGGTTGGCGCTCACTAACTTTAAGTAAAAACAAAATAGGCGCGCGACAAAGAACGGTCAAGAGAGAAGGCCGTTTTTTGTTTGCCATTTTTTGCCGTTTCCTCGAAAGAGGGAATGCTACCCGGGGTAACGATTTTGGACTTGATTTTTTCCGCGAAATAAGGGATAATAACTCGAAACACGAATAATTTTTAATCTTCAATTTTTAATTTAATTTGCAATTTGTAATCTTCAATCTGTAATTTTTTCATGGACATCTCGACGCTTTCGAAACAACTGAACATGCCGATCTCCCAGCTGCGCCAGAAAATGTGGCAGGCGGGTTTCAAGGTGTCCCAGAGGGCCAACAAGATCGACAATCAAATCGCGAAACAAATAATGCACGCGCTCGGCCAAAAGCAGGTTGAAGCCGTTCCTTCGGGCCCGCCCAAGGAAATTCAGCTCCCCAAAGTTTTGAGCGTCAAGGAATTAGCTCAGCGGCTAAAGCTAGATATTACCGTGGTCATAAAGAAGCTTATTCAAAACGGAGTCATGGCCTCGATCAACGAAGAGATCGACTATGATACGGCTGCGATTGTTGCCACGGATTTAGGCTTCATCGTTTCCGAAGTTCCCGAACAGACCGGGCGGTTAGGCTTGGGCCACGTGGCCGAAGTCATGCAGGCCGAAGAAACCGCGGCACCCGACACTTTCATTACCAGGCCGCCGATCGTCGCGGTCATGGGCCACGTTGACCACGGCAAAACCACGCTTCTTGATAACATCCGCAAAACCAAGGTTGTCGAAACGGAAGCTGGCCGCATTACTCAGCACATCGGCGCTTACCAAATCGAACGCAAAGGCAAAATCATTACTTTTTTGGATACTCCGGGTCACGAAGCGTTTGCAGCCATGCGCGCTCGCGGCGCCAATATCACGGACATTATCGTTTTGACCGTGGCCGCTGACGACGGAGTCAAGCCGCAGACCATTGAAGTCATCAATCGCGCCAAACTGACGGAAACGCCGCTCATCATCGCCATGAACAAGATTGATTTGCCCGACGCCAACATCGAGCGGGTGAAAAAAGAACTGGCTGATTACGGGGTGCTGATCGAAGAGTGGGGCGGCAACGTGCCCATGGCCAAGATCTCGGCTTTGACCGGGCAGGGCGTGGAAGAACTTTTGGACCTTATTCTTTTGCAGGCCGAAGTTTTGGACCTTAAAGCCAACCCGAACGGCCAGGTTTTGGGCACGGTCATTGAAGCCAACCTTTCCAGGACATTGGGACCCGTAGCCACGATCCTCATTCAAAATGGGACCTTAAAATTGTCCGATATCGTTTCCGCGGGCAAGGCTTTTGGCAAAGTGCGTTCAATGGTGGACGACACCGGCCGCAAACTTAAAGCCATTGCTCCTTCCAAACCCGCCCAAATTTCCGGACTTTCGGAAGTGCCAAGAGCCGGCGACGTCATCAAAACCTACACGACCATTGAAGAAGCCAGGAACGTTGCCCAAGCCATCATCAAATCCGACCGCGCCAAAAGAATTTCAAGCACCGGCCGGAAATTGAGCAACTCCAAGGATATCAATCTCATCATCAAAGTGGACGTGGGCGGGAGCATTGAAGCCATCAACGAAGCGCTGTCCAAACTCAAAAATTCCGAAGTCAAACTTAACATTCTGGAACAGGCCGCGGGTGAGATCAATGAGAACGACATTATGCGCGCCGCGTCTGCCAACGGCCAGGTCATCGGCTTCCATACTCGCATGAACCCGAAGGCCGCCAAGCTGGCGCAATCAAAACAAGTACCCGTAGTCATTTACGATATCATCTATGAGTTGGTGGGGGATCTGACCAAGCAGGTGGTCGAAATGCTGACTCCGGAAATTTTGCGCACCGATCTCGGCCGGCTGAAATTATTGGCCGTATTCCGCACTGAAAAAGAAAAGCAGATCGTCGGCGGTTCGGTCGTCGAAGGCAAGATCAGGGACGGCTGCATGATCGAGGTCAAGCGCGGCGACGCCATCGTAGGCAAGGGCCAGGTCATTGAACTGCAACAGAACAAGATCAAGGCCAAGGAAGTGCTCAAGGGATTCGACTGCGGGATGTCCATTAAGACCGAAACCAAGATCGAGGTCGGGGACGTGCTGGTCGCCTTTGAAGAAACCTTGCGCAAAAGAACTCTTTAAATTTCCCTTATTTAGAAATGCCACACCGGCCGGAAAAAGTATCTTCTGCCATTCACAAGGAACTGGCCGAACAGATCCTGACTTTGGAATTGCCGGCCAT
>JBLMZH010000073.1:0-4061 GCA_050258715.1 Acidobacteriaceae bacterium | reverse complement strand
GCCCTCCGCAATTAGCGCGGCAATCACCAAAGTCATGCCCATTCTCAGATCAAAGCTCGTGATCTTTTGCCCTTTAAGTTTGGTAGGTCCGATAATCTTTACACGATGGGGATCCAAAATTTCCGCATTAGCCCCCATCTTAATAAGCTCAGCCACATATCCCAGACGGTTTTCATAAAGCCATTCGTACATCAAGGTTTCGCCCGTAGCCTGCGTGGCAAGCACTGACATGGGCGGAATATAATCGGAGTTAAGTTTGGGATAAAAGCCGCACTGGATTTTGGTCCCCGTATATTCGCTGACCGGTTCTTTCACGTGCACGAAGTCCGGACCGGTTTCAAAATTGACGTTAAGCTTTTTAAGTTTAAGCAAATAATCTTCCAGATAATCAGGATTAAGCTTGCTGATAATCACATCTCCCTTGGCAGCGGCCGACAGCGTGATCAGGCTTGACGCTTCCTCCGAATCGGGAATGACCTGAACCTGGGCGCCATGAAGTTTTGCAACCCCATTGATGACAATGGTCGGCGTGCCCAAGCCCGTAATGTCAGCACCCATGAGATTTAGAAATTCGCCCAGCTGCTGAACGTGCGGCTCCATCGCGGCTAGCTTGATGACCGTCTGCCCTTCGGCCAAAACCGCGGCCATCAAAGCGTTCTCAGTGGCGGTAACCGAAGTTTCCTCAAGCACGATCTTAGCTCCTTTAAGTTTGGTTGCTGAAAATTCCACGGATCCGTCGGACAGATCTTCGGCCCCCAAAGCCTTAAGCGCCGCAACATGCGTGTCGATCGGCCGCTTTCCGATTCTGTCGCCGCCGGGAAAAGGAACCTTAACCCTGCCCGTTCTTCCCAAAAGACTGCCCAACAAAAGAATCGAGCCTCTCAGTTTGCCCACCAACGCCGGGTCAGGCTCGGAACTAACCAGGTCTTGCGCCTTGATCTTAACCGTCCTGTTGCCGAATTCGACCCTGGCCCCGAGCCCCTTAAGAATCTCGGACAGCGAAGCAACATCCTTAATGTCTGAGACATTGGTTAACTCGCACTCTTCGGCAGTCAAAAGACAAGCCGCCATCAGCGGCAATGTCGCGTTCTTTGATCCGGACACTGCAACTTCGCCGGACAAATACCTGCCTCCCTTGATCAAAAATTTGCTCATCGCTTTTTCGTTCCGTTGCTTACTTCATTTGCCATCACATTCTACCATTTAACCAACAACTTGAAAAATCCCCGATTTCCCGCTAAAATTAAGGCAATTATGACACTTCGCTCACGTTTTGCCCTGGTTATTGCAGGCATTGTGATTTTCCTCATTTTGGGACCCGGCTTGATCATTTTTTCTTTGGGATACAAGCTCGACCTTGAAGATTGGAAACTTGTAAAAACCGGGAGTCTGATGGTAAAAACCGAACCTAAGGGGGCGGTAATTTTTATTGACGGCAAGAAGAGCAAATATGACACACCGGCCACCGTCAGATTTTTAATTCCCGGCGACTACACTTTCACGATTAAAAAAGATAAATACCAGGACTGGACCAAGCGGCTTTCCATTCAATCGCAGCTGGTTACCTGGGTCAATTTGAATCGTGACTTTATCACGCTTTTCTTTCAGCAGCCCGAATCTTTGGGTCAAACATCCTTAGAGACCGAAGTCTTAAGCCCTGACATGAGGTCTTTGGTCTTTGTCGAAAACGGCCGGGTGAAACGGATCGATGCCAACAACGGCAAAACGGACGATTTGGGCGAAAATAATTTTTGGAACCTGATCAAGACCGGAAATCTTCAAGTCTCGCCAAATAATCTTTATTATTTATTGCTTTATAACCGCAACCTGGGTTTCCCGACTGACCAGATCGCCCAAATTTCCAAGATCGAAACCAACGACAACTATTCGGTTTGGTCCGACGGCAAAATTACGCACGCCGCTAACAGCGCGGGCCAAGAAATTTCTAATTTTTCGGGCGTTTCCGATTTCTTGCTGGAAGGACAAAACTTGTGGCTTGTGCAAAACGGGCAATTCCTTGAGTTCAATCTGAACGGCAAGACGCTTCAGACCATAAGCACCTCGGTCCCCACCGGTGCTAACACAAAGATTATAAGAGGCAACGGACAAACTTTCCTCGTCGTTGATCAAACTTTGTATTCGCTCAACGCCCAAGCGCAAAGAATTTATTCGCCGGTGACTTCCGCCCACTTCGACCCTAACGGAAAGCAGCTGCTTTTTGCCAACGGCCACGAAGTCTTCATCCTGGATCCTCTGTCGCTGCAAAGCGCGCTCATTCTTCGCTCCACGACCGCAATTCAAAATCCGGTCATCAATGACGAGACCGGATACCTCTTCTACTCGAATGAGGCCAAAATCAAGGCTATTGAACTGGATGATCGCGACCACCGCAACGTCTATAACTTAACCGACGCAAAGGAAGTTTTTCTGCCTTCAGACAACGGCAAGAATCTGTTTGTGTCCGGATCAAGCCTGCTTCAAAACTTCCAGATCAGATAATCAGCCTCTTATTCTCTTTTCTCCGCCTTTTTCTTTTCTCCATCCAGCGCTTCGTTGACCAGTTTGTCGGCGAAGTGATTTTTTTCGCGCGGAATATGGGCAAAAGTCACCTGTTTGAATTTGCCCATGGCTCTGAAAACTTCCTGGATCAATTTTTGAAGGTTTTCTTCCCGGACCTTGTACGAGCCGTGCAGCTGTTTGACGACCAGTTCGGAATCGAGAAAACATTCCGCGCTGTCGGCTCCTAATTCGCGACCGCGGTTTAAAGCCGCGATAAGAGCCTTGTACTCGGCCTGGTTGTTAGTTGCCTCGCCGATGGCCTCGCCTAAAGAAGCCAGGACCTCGGTTTTGGTTTTGTCATAAATAACGTAACCGATCGCGGCCGGGCCGGGATTGCCGCGGGCGCCGCCGTCAGTGAAGACGATGATCTTATCCATGGATTTTAGTGTCAATTATTTTAAGTTCGATCTGTCTTTGGCCGTTCCATTCGTTTTGGGAAAGCTCAAAGGCCGCGTCAAACGGCTTGTTCGAAAGATTGGCCGACAAGAACGGCTGGTTGAAGGCTATGGCTGAAAATGCCTTGCCGCCGTATTCGATCCTTAACTTGGCATGCTGCCTTTGGCTTCCGACCTGCAAAGAATCCAAAAGCTTAAGTCCGTAAGAAACAAATTTCGGCCTGGGATTGCCGAACCCGAACGGGCCGAGCTTTTCAATGAGGTCGAAATTTTCCTCTCCGATTTCGTCAGCCGAAAGTTCGCTGTCAATGTGAAGCTCCGGATCCGACTGTATTAGATTAACAGCATCCGCGTGCTCCAGCAAACGCTTGTAGAACAAATCGACGTTTTGCACTGACAAGGTGAAGCCTGCCGCCTGCTTGTGCCCGCCGTATTTTAAAAGCAGGTCCTTGGAAAAGTTCAAAGCCGAGACGAGGTCGAACGACGAAACAGAGCGGCCTGAGCCCGTGGCGAATTCTTCGGATTTATCGAGAACCAAAACCGGGCGGTTGAACTCTTCAGCCAGTCTGCCAGCCACCAGTCCCACCACGCCCTTGGGCCAGTTAAGGCCTGCAGCCATTAAAATTTTTCTATCAGTCAAAAGTTCGAGCTGGGCCCGGGCCTCGCTTAAAATCTGGTCAGTCAGCATTTGCCTGTGGCGGTTTAAGTCATTAAGCTCATTGGCCATCTTAAAAGCTTCTGCCGGATCTTCCGTGACCAAAAGTTTAAAAGCCAAATCAGCGTGTTTGATTCGCCCTGCGGCATTGATCCTTGGAGCGATCATAAATCCGATCGAATAGGTATCCAACCGGCCTGAGCAGCCGGCAGTTTCAATCAAGGCCTTAAGCCCGCTCCAGCGCGTTTTGCCCATGACCTTAAGCCCAAAATGGACGAGCAGCCGGTTTTCCGAAGTTAATTCCTGGCAATCGGCAACAGTGCCGATAGAAACCAAATCCAAAAGCCACTTTTCCCAGCCTTTTGCCAAACCCAGAGCTTTCAGTTTTTCTTCCTTGGAAAACAAACCTTGAACCAATTTGAAAGCCACGCCGACTCCGGTCAAAAAAGGAA
>JBLMZH010000072.1:0-8793 GCA_050258715.1 Acidobacteriaceae bacterium | reverse complement strand
GATTATTCCCTTTCAAAGATAATGAAGGGTTAAGGCACAGGTACAGGAGAACCCTGTCCCTATCCCCTCATTACCTTAGAAAGGGAGGGATGTTTATGTTCCTAGGCACATCCCTGAGCCTTAAGTGAGGGCTTTCGCCCATTCTCTTTACATATCCTCCTAAAAACTGTTGCTGAACCGTCTGCCTTCTGGCAGCTAGCTCTCAGAACCCCTGCTTGAGGCCGATGACAGCGCGTCTCGAGTCCGGGCAGTAGGTCATCCAAACCGCAGCCTTGCCGATCACAGTGACCGAGAGGTAAGGTCCGGTGCCCACGTACCTGCGGGAGAAGACGCCAGCCTTCAGCCGCTTGGCAACATCCACAGTGCCGATGTAGGAGTACCAGAAGTCGCTGCCGTGCTCGAGAGCGAGGAAGGACGAGAAGCGTCCCTTGCCCATCCAAAGGCTGGCGGCCGTGCGCAGATGACTGCCTGCCGATTCCCAGCCGGCGCCGATTGACGCAGTCATCCACGGCGTGAGGTTGCGGTAGTAGCTTGGATAGAGCTCGGACCAACCCTTGGTGTACACGCCCCAGACCTGGACGCCGTTGACCTTGTCGAACGCGTGATCGAACTGGCCGTCGAGGTTGTAGGTGATACTTCCACCCTCTTCCTTCGACATGACGTTCCAGTTCTCGACGAACGTCTGGGTCGACGCAGCCGAAGCGAACGCCAAGATGAACAGCGCGGCGATGGCGATCTTCTTCACTTGGTTATCTCCGCCCAGTTAAGGGCTCAAAAAGAACTTTCTGTTGCTTCCACAATTCTGGGCATTTAACGCTTGAAGTGGCTAAAGGGCAAAAATATGATTCCCTGCCTGTCTCGCCGTAATCCCAAAGGGACGAAGGCGGACAAAATCAAGTTAGTGCCCAGAATTTTGAAAGCAATCCCACTTTTGTCATTCCCGCGAAAGCCTGCCTGCCGGCAGGCAGGCGGGAATCTATCAATTTTAATGTACAAACGAATTTTTTTCCCCGCCGCAAACCGCGAATTGTTTCGTGGATTATGGTGAGGAGAGGAAACGATTGCTCGTCTCCTCCCATGCCTCTTACGAGTGGTTCCTGATCTCGATCGAGAATCCGGGGGTGTGGTTGAGAAGGTCGATGATGGCCTTGTCCGAAGTTTTGCCCCGCCCGAGGTTGGACGGGTTGTTCTCGAAGTAGGCCACGAACGCGAACTGTTTCTCGACAACAATGATCTTCATAAGTCCTCCTTGGACTGTTTTTTGCCCTGAGCTTGTCGAAGGGTCCTCTTCTCAGACAGCCACAGATGTGTGACTGGCTAGGAAAGGGTGGGGTGCTTGCCTAAGGCACCCCTATTCAGTTGTGGGATGGCCCGCCAACTGTTACAAAGGCATCGGAAGCCTCCATTTTGGTTGTTGCTCGTCCCGAACGCCCGTTCGGGACTCGTGGGTGCAGGTTATTCGCCAATTAGCAGGAGTCCTGCTTCTCCCTAAGCACATTGAGCCGTGTTAGTGCCGTCACGTCATTTTTATTTTTCGATAGAGTCTCCTCTTCTGAACCTCTGACTTTTGTCAGAAGCTCGGGCGAGGAGAGGAGCGAATTGCTTGGCTCCTCTCGGGAACGATCATCTCACGAGTGTGTACTTGTTGAGCTCCTTCAGGCGGTGAACGACCTCTCCGCAATCCCCGCCGGGGATCACGTACCGGTACCTGAGACGATCGATCAGTTCGACAATGAACCTCATCCTTCCTCCTTCTAACCGGGGGCTAGATTTCTTCGAATGACTGCTTGCTTCCACAATTCCGGGTATTTGGCGCTTGATTGCTGACGAGGGCAATGTATTGATTTCCCTGCTAAACCAAGACAAATGCCCGGAATGGCGGAAACAATCCTTCGACTCGCTCCAACGGAGCTCGCTCAGGATATAAAAAAATCTCGCTCAGGAGAAATTCCCAAACAAGATTCTTGGAAAGAAAAGACGGAATAAGAATCATGCGTTTTGGGCCATCTCCTGTAAACGGCCGAAACCACATAGATTGTTAAACTTTAATTTGATTCCAAAGTATACTCCTAATTGCTTGCATTGTCAAGGCTAAAGGGCTAAAAAGCCCTTACCTAAGCCAAATTTTAAGCAATATGCTCGGTTAAATTTTTGCCAATTTTAGAGCAAATTTCCGACATCTGTCATTGAACCATTCGCTACAATAAGAGAATTGCTCGACCATAATAGATTGCGATATAATGGCTCCTTATGAATAAATTAGAGCTAATTTTTAAGGCCCTATCCAACCGCAGAAGGCTGAAAATAATCCATTTCCTTAAAAGCCGGCCAAGCAGTGTTGCTGAAGTCGCAGCGGAATTGAATATCTCCTTTAATGCCACTTCAAAACATTTGGTGATCTTGGAAAGAGCGGGAATATTGGATAAAAAGCAGCATAAACTTTTTGTGTTTTACTTTCTGGCCCCAAACCAGCCGGAATTCCTTGAAAAAATTCTTTTCATTCTCTAATTCGCTACAATTAGAAAATGGGCAATTACCTCATGCGCATTAGAATTATGCAAATCCGGCAAATCAGACTAGAATGAAGAAAAGATCCCCAAGGAGGCTCAAATGATCAGGCTGTTCTTTTCATTGGCGATATCGGCGTTGTCGATCCAACAGGCAGAGCTGCCCGTGCTTCAATCTAAGCCCTTGCCTGTCCGTCTGGCCCAAATCACCCCAGCTATTGAAAAGCCCTACAACTGGTTGGCAACCAAACGCGCCAAGCTTTGGCTGGCTTTTCCGGACGACCTAGCCAAGTCTCTGCGTTTCGAAACGTACGAGGACCTGGATCAGGCGTTTGCCCGGGGAGAAGCGGTCGAGGTCTTCAACTTTCCCGAAATCCTGGGGGTGAGGCTTCGGACCACGGGCAAATCCCCTATCGGAGAATTTGAACCGAAGCCTTCAAACAAGCAGAAGTTGCTGAGGCTTCGACCAGAAGCCGCAGGACTCCTGTACCTCCTGGCCGAAAAGGTCGCGGCAAGAGTGACTGCCTTTCAGCCTTTTCCGATGACCAGCTTGGTTCGGCCTGGAGTCTACAACAAGAAGGTGGTCAAAAGAAACGCCAACGCCGACCTGTCGAAATCAGGCTTGCCCCCGACCCACATCTTTGGCCTGGCCTTCGACATCGGAAGAAAAGAACTCGGTTCATTGGAGGACGCAGCAATCGAGAGCGTCTTGAGAGAAATGGAGGCTTTGGGCAAGGTCATCTACTTCAAGGAGGGCAAGTGCCAAGCGGCTTATCATGTGATAGCTCTGCCGAACTCTTCCCAAGAGTTCCGGCAAAGCTACCAACGGGTGGCGTACCAAATCTATAGTTTGAAAAGTGTGGCGAGCAGCCATGCCAGATAACAGAATACCGGCGGGGAAAATCATTCGATTCCCCGCCGGCCTTTTTATCTGTTTAAATTAGGTTTAGTAATCCATCCCCATTCCACCCATGCCTCCCATGCCGCCGCCCATTCCCTGGCCGCCGTGGTTTTCCTTCTTCTCAGGCTTATCAACGATGACGGCTTCGGTGGTAATTAAGGTTGAGGCAATGGACGCGGCATTCTCCAGGGCCAGCCTGGTGACCTTCAACGGATCAACAATACCAGCCAGCATCATGTTTTCGACCTTGCCCGCTTCCCAGTTTCCTGCGGAATATTTGGTGAAATCATAACCGCAATGGATGGGACCGGACTGGACGTAGGCTAATATCCCTGTCGGTTCAATGCCTGTATTCTCGGCAATTTGCCGAAAAGGCGCTTCCAGCGAAGCCCGAACGATCTTAACGCCCTCGTTTTCCGCATCAGAAACTCCGGGGAAATTATCGAGCTTGGGTGCGATCCTGGCCAGCGCGATACCGCCGCCGACCACAATCCCTTCTTCAACTGCGGCCTTAGTAGCGTTCAAAGCGTCTTCGATCTTGAACTTCTTGGCTTTCATTTCGGTCTCAGTAAAGGCGCCAACTTTAATGACGCCAACGCCGCCGGCCAACCTGGCCATTCTTTCCTGAAGCTTTTCCTTTTCGTAATCCGAGGTTGAAACTTTCAATTCATTCTTGATGGCCGCCACGCGGTCAGCCACAGCTTTCTTGTCGCCTGCGCCCTCGACAATGGTCGTATATTCTTTGGTCGCGATGACTTTGCGGGCTTTGCCTAATTGCTCCAAAGTGGTATTTTCCAGTTTCAATCCCAAGTCTTCGGAAATGACCTGGCCGCCGGTTAATACCGCAATGTCCTGGAGCATTTCCTTGCGCCGGTCTCCAAATCCCGGGGCTTTAATAGGCAAGACGTTGAAGGTGCCGCGCAGTTTATTGAGAATGAAAGTGGCCAAAGCCTCGCCTTCGATTTCATCCGCGATGATCACCAATTCTTTCTTGCCGGACTGAACGACTTTTTCCAAAAGCGGCAAGACATCCTGCACGGAACTGACTTTTTTGTCGGTCACCAAAATGTACGGCTCTTCCCAGACGGCTTCCATTCTTTCCGGATTGGTCATCATGTAGGGAGAAGTAAACCCTTTGTCAAAACGCATGCCGGTGACGACTTCTTTTTCCAAACCGATGGTCTGGCCTTCTTCCACTGTGATAACGCCGTCGTGCCCGACTTGTTCCATAGCTTCGGAAATGAGTTTGCCGACCTCGGGGTCGAGCGACGCGATGGTTGCGACCTGCTCGATCTCCTGCCGGCCCTTGATCTCTTTTTTGACCTTCTTCAATTCCTCGACCACGAACTTAACAGCCTTGTCCATGCCGGACTTGATCTCGTTGGCGCGGGTCGAAGCCAGCGACTGAAAACCTTTTTCAATCATTTTTTGCGCCAGTACCGTGGCGGTGGTCGTGCCGTCCCCGGCTTCCTCGTTCGTCCGGTTCGCGACTTCCTGAATCAGGGAAGCGCCGATGTTCTCGAATCTGTTTTCAAGTTCGATTTCCTTGGCAACGGTTACTCCGTCGTCCGTTACGGTCGGACTGCCGTAGCTTTTTTCCAAAATAACAGCCTTGCCGGTAGGTCCAAGCGTAACTTTGATGACATCAGCGGCCTTGTCCACTCCGTCTTTGATCGCCTTTTTGGCATCCAAACCTTTTAAAATCAACTTTGGCATAAAAATATTCCTTTAATTACTTATTCAAAAATGGCCAAAACCTCGCCCTGGTCCTTTTCCAGGCCAATGCTTAAGATGCGATATTCAACCTTCTTGCCATCTTCGTCCAGTTCGATCTCGTCGCCGGCGTAGCGGGCGAACACGACCGTGTCGCCGACTTTAAGCCCTGACTTGCCCACTTCCGGGCCATTGCCCAAGGCAATGATCGAGCCTTGCGCTTTTTTTTCTTTATCAGCTGTGTCCGGCAAGACAATGCCGGATTTGGTCACCTCTTGAGAGGTTGACTGCTTTACCAAAATGCGGTTTCCCAGCGGTTTTATCTTCATACGATTCCTATTAAATTAATTTTGAGACAAAAATCCGAAGCGGGAATGGAGGAAGAAAATTTTGTTTTTCCGCCCCGAATCCGGATTCGGATTGTTTCTGCATAGCTAATTATACTGATTCAGCGAAGGCTTTGCAAGACCTCGTGAAAACGTTTTTTTAGGTCTTTTCTCGGGTCTAAAGCGTGCAATTTGAGCATATCTTTGTTGGCGATCGTGCTCGAAGTCGGCCAATGGTTTTCGGGAAGTTTAAAGGTGTGGCGAATGTGGATCTTTCGCAACGCAGGTTCAAGAAGAATAGCCGGTAAAAAACAAAGAGCTTCCAAGATTCGTTTTGTGATTCGGGAAGGCTTCAGGCTGTCCATCCATTTTGTCCGCTGGCTTGTTTCAAAATTCGGAATGTTGTCTTTAACCCAGGCGTTGGCCGAAATGAATCTTTCGTACGCCTCCTCCCCTGTTATCGGCAGAATCGTGGCCAGCCAAAAATACATATAAGGATCTTCTTCGGGCAAAAGCATAAATTCCAAACCGAGCCGATCCGACGCCATATAAAAACCGAAGCAAAATTGCTCATTCTCCTTTTCGCGGGTTTTGTAAACGCCGAGGAACTTAAATGCCGCGATTATGACCGATCGAACAAAATAAAGGCGGCCGGGTTTGGTGATGACAAAAAAATCAATGTCAGATTCAGAGCCGGCGTTGCCCATGGCCATGCTGTTTATGACGGACATGTGCTCGACGAACGGAATGGCTGACAAAAGCCAGAAATACCGCTTAACCCGGGTCCAGCGCCGCTCAATTTCTTTTTGGTTCGATAAAAAAACTTCGTGGTTCCAAGATTGAAGTCCGTAGAGCCCGTGCTCAAAAATGATTTGCTTTTCCAAAACCAAATTATTCAATTCATTTTCAACGTCCGAAAAGTTCGCTTCCCGCCGGTAGAGCAGCTCCCAGATCCGCTCCTTGGAAAGCGGCAAGGAATAGATATGAAAAAAAGACAACGTCGAAACGATTGCCTCGGAAAGTGCGGTTTTGGTTTTAGCTGAAGTTGGAAGCATCGATTTCGGTCCAAACATCCTCAAGGTCGTCCCACTTATAAGCCTTAAGCTTGTAGGAATTTTCGGAATCGGAATACTCGTATTCGGTGCGGGCAGCCTGTCCGGCGCGGTGAGAATAAATAAATTTTTTGTCCAGAACGACGGGGCGCTTCTCGAAAGCCAGCTTGATCCGCCCCATGGGAGTGGCGAACACTAAAAACTCGGCCGTGCCATTTTTGACCGGGCCGTCCTGAGTCTCGACAGTCAAATCTTCGGTCCCCTGTTCGAGAACCTTAAATTTTCGGCTCAGGCTTTCTTTGAGTTGTTCCCAGCGGTCAAGGTCCATAAATTAATTGAAAATTGAAGATTGAAAATTGAAAATTTAACGGGAAACTTTATTTTTGGCAGTGGGGGCAAAAACTGCCTGTCCGTCCATTAAATTTTATGCTTTTTATGGTGGAGCCGCAAGCTTTACAAGGCTTGCCTTCGCGGCCATAAACCTTGTGCTTGAGCCCGTATTTTCCCCAATCCCCCGAGGGCCGGACAAAATCGCCGACTGAGGATCCGTAGTGTTTGACCGCGTCCATAAGGATTGTTTTGATCCCCTCAAAAAGCAATGTCTTTTCAAAGTCCGAAAGGCTTTGGATAACCCGTGTCGGCTTGATCTTGGCAAAGAATAAAATTTCATCCGAATAAATGTTGCCGATGCCGGCGATAATTTTCGGATCCGTAAGCCACGGCTTAACCTGGGCCTTGGCGCGCCTCTTTAAAAGCCGCTCGAATACTTCAAAAGTAAAATCTTTGCTTAAAGGCTCGGGTCCGAACTCATTAAGCTCTTTGACGTCCGGCAATTCCTTGTCTGTGACAAGCTTTAAATACCCGAACTGGCGCATGTCGTTGTAAAAAAGCCTGGACCCGTCCGAAAGATCGAAAATCACGTGCGTGGATTTTGCCGGAAGCGAAGTCTTCGGATAATTTTCTATGTTTAAAAGCCTGACCTGCTTGGCCAGATCTTTTTTCGAAAGGTAGATGAGCTGGCCCGTCATCTTTAAATGGATCAAGATCGAGTACTTGCCCTCAATATCAATGATAATGAGCTTGGCCCGCCTATCGATATCAGTAATTTTTTTGCCGACCAGAGCGCGGACAAACTGCCCGACAACACCGTCCTTTGCAGAACGAACATTGGGCATGGTTCGAGGGCCGATCGAGATCATCTTTGGCAACCTGACCTCAATGGCCTTGATCGTTTTATTCTTAAGTTTCGGCCGCAGTTCGGATACCACGGTCTCGACTTCAGGAAGTTCGGGCATATATTTTTTGCACCCCAATTATAGCAAGTTTTCCGGTTTCAAGGACATTGTCAAATGCTCCAGAAAAAAAGAGCCGGACAAAATCCGGCCCTTAAAATTATTCAATTAGATCATCAAGTCTTCTTCGCCGCGTTTGTAGGCGTGGATCTGGTCTTTCTTAAACCAGAATTCGATTTCGTGCTTGGCCTCTTCGGGCGTTTCCGACGCGTGCATCAGGTTGTGGACGCCGCGCTTTTCGCGGTTGGCCACGGCCGGTGAATCCACCGAATAATCGCCGCGGATGGTTCCGACATCCGCCATGTAAGGCAACGTATGTCCGGCCATTTTTCTGACCATATCCACCGCATGGACACCCTGCAGAATCATCTTGACCACGGGGCCGGAGATCATATAGCTAATGAGCCACTCGCGGACCATGGGCCCGAGTTCCTCGGCTTTATCCGTACCGAAATCCTTATTCGCATCATACCCGTATTTGGCGTAAGTCGTCAGGGTCTTTTCGCCCAGGCGCGTTATCCATTTCGGATCTTTGGGATAGTGCTCGTCGATCATTTCCTTGGTCGGCTTGACCATTTCCATGGCAATGACCTTAAGCCCCACTCTTTCGAAACGATGCACGATCTCGCCGATCAATCCCCGCTTGACCCCGTCCGGCTTGACCATGACATAGGTCATTTCTTCTTCAGGGTGCGTATGCATTTATTTGCTCTCCTCAATAGTTATTTTATTGATGATCTGCGGCTTCAAAGGAATCGACGGCTCCATGGGGTCGGGATTCGGTTCGACCGGAGTGGCCGCGATCTTGGTCACGATGTCCATGCCTGACGTGACATAGCCGAAGACCGTATACTTGCCGTCGAGCAAGTCATGGTTGTCTTTGCTTTCCGTGGTGACAATGAAGAACTGGCTGCCGGATGAAGGGCCGCCCGCAGCGGTCGAGGCCATGGCGATCGCACCTTTGTTGGCCTTAAGCCCGATCTCGGCCGGTACGGTATAGCC
>JBLMZH010000071.1:0-18414 GCA_050258715.1 Acidobacteriaceae bacterium | reverse complement strand
CTGCCTGATCCGTTCCTGGAAATCCCTGGCGACATACCGCCTGACCGGCGATTTTTTCCTCCCGAATAAAGACATTTGTATTTGATTTCAGCTACAAAACCTGTTATTTAACCGGCTCAATTGCGTCAAACCCGGCCAATTCTCTGAGGACCTTGGGTACAACGATGGTCCCGTCTTCCAGTTGGCAATTTTCCATAATCGCCAACAGAGGGCGCTGGGAAAACGCGGTGGCGTCATTATTGTGGACATATTCAATGGCGCCGTTTGCCCGCTTGAACTTGGTGTTCAATCCCCTCGATTGAAAATCGGTGACGTGATCGGCGCTGTGGGTTTCCCTGTACCGCCCCTGGGACGGGAACCAGGTTTCAATGTCAATCTGCCTGGCGTTGGGCTTGCCCATGTCACCTGTGCAGTTGATGACTTTCTGGTAAGGAAGCTCCAACGACTGCATCAGGAATTCCTGGATCGCGACAAAAAGATAATGTTCCTTGAGCGAATCCTCCGGCTTGGTAAACGACTCCATTTCCATTTTGTCGAATTGGTGCACCCGCAACATGCCCTTGGTATCTTTGCCGTAAGAACCCGCTTCCCTCCGAAACGAAGTGGAGTAGCCCAGGTAGCGAAGCGGCAGATCTTTCTCGTGGATAACCTCGTCCATGTGCATGGCCACGAGCGAATGCTCGGCGCTTCCGATCAGATACAGATCGTCCTGGTCCAAATGGTATTTCTCTTCCTTATCCTGCGGCGTCATCCGGCCGTTCCTGACATATACTTCCGGCTTTATGATCACCGGCGGCAGCACCGGGATAAACGGCTTGGGTGAATATCCCTTCTCGATTTTTTCCGCCAATTGCATGATGACTTTTTCGGAAGTAAGAAGCTTCATCGTATACAGCCAAAGCGCCATTTCAAGTACGACCATCTTGCCGGTCCAAAATCCGAACCTGGTTCCTGAAATTTTTGCCGCCCGGGGAATGTCTATGGTCCCTGTTACTTCGCCGATACCTACATGGTCCCGCGGCTTAAATTTGAAGCTGGGGACCTCACCCCACTTCTCGAGGATTTTGTTCTCGCTCTCATCAGCTCCGACCGGAACA
Source organism: Acidobacteriaceae bacterium (assembly GCA_050258715.1). Lineage (GTDB taxonomy): Bacteria > Patescibacteriota > Doudnabacteria > UBA920 > O2-02-FULL-48-8 > JBLMZH01. The sequence goes on along the minus strand of JBLMZH010000071.1, from coordinate 17,317 downwards.
TCCGGCATCGGAACATTGGGAATAGCCTGCATCTCAACAGCAAAAGCATTTTCTATCTCCTTCAATTCCACCTCCAGCTGCCCGAGACTTTCCTTAAGCTTCTTGCTCTCCGAAATGAGCGCCTCGTCCTTGCCGTTTTTCATTTTGTCCACAATGACGTTCCGACTGTTCCGCAGGTCCTCGGTTTTAACGATCAACTCTCTGCGTTTGTCGTCCAAAGAAAGCAAGTGATCAAGATTGGCATTAACCTTCTTGTTCTTGATGGCTTCCCTTACGGCGTCAACATTGGCGCGGATGAATTTTATGTCCAGCATGTTATGAGTCCTTGCTTAATTCTACGAAAATGTCGCTAATCTTTTCCAAAGCCGCTTTTCTGTGATCCAATATCTTCAGCTCCTCGTCCGTCACGTCGCAAAAATATTTCTGATAATTGGGCAAAAACATGATCGAGCGGAACGGAAACCCTTTGATCCTTTTTGCCGCGGGCTCTTCGGCCACTACTCCTTCAATGCTGGCGTTGGTAGTCATGATTCCAAAAGGAGAACTGACCGCGATCACGCCTTTGAGCCGGCAAGTCCGCTGATCCAAGGGAACACCCTTCATTCTTGACAGCACTTCATTGATCATTTCTTCGTCCGTCATTTCTTTTCCCGTCCAGCGGCGCGACTTCACTCCCGGCTCGCCATGAAGATAATCGACCTCGAATCCGCCGTCATCTGAAACCGTGGGGATCCCGGTTTTTTGAAAATAAAAACGGGCTTTGGCAACGGCATTGTCCTCGAAAGTCGAGCCGGTCTCTTCCGGATTTTCGATCTTAAGTTCCTGCGGGCTGACAAAATCAAAACCGTATTGGGAAAGATTGCGCTTATAATCGATAAGTTTGGCTGGATTTCCTGTGCCGATCAGTAATTTTTTCATAGTCCGATGTCGCTGGCCTTAGCTTTCATGGCATCCAAAGCGATCTGTGCGATCTCGGGAAGCTCAAGCCCAAGATATTCCTTAGATAGCAAAATGAGGTCCCTATTAACCCCGGCGGCAAAGCTCTTTTGCTTGAATTTCTTAAGCAGAGACTCGATCGAAACCGAAGCTAATTTTTTGTCAGGCTGGACCAAGGCTGCGGCTGTGACCAGACCAGAGAGTTCTTCCACGCAGTACAAAGCCTTTTCCAACAGCGTTTCCGGCTTAACGCCATGCATGTAATTGTGGACGTAAATGGCATTGATTGCTTCTTTTGGCAAATCTGTGGCTGAAAGGATTTCTTTAGCTTTCTCTGAATGTTTAGAAGGATCATCTTTGGTTTCTTCCCAATCCAAATCGTGAAGAAGCCCGGTTAAGCCCCAAAGCTCTTTGTCTTGGCCGAACTTTTCGGCCAAAGCTTCCATAATCGCCTCAACCGCGATCCCGTGGCGGATGAGGTTTTGATTCTTGATATGCTCGTTTAAAATTTTTAGCGCTTGATCTTTGGTCATTTATTTATCAAAAAACATTTTCCCGGTTTTGATCGCTTCCAGATAATACGGAATCATGGCGAACAGCGGTTCGGGCAATCGATCTAAAGAATACCAGTTCCATGATTCGATCTTTTCCGGTTCCAGCAGTTGCGGCTCGCCGCTTTTCCAGTCAGCGGTAAATCCCAAATTCACGAAATGGTCGGGCGGATATTCCTTAAGATTTTTAATGCAAAGAAATTTAAGATTTTCAATCTCCAGCCCGCACTCTTCGCCGACTTCTCTCTGAACGGTTTGAGCGAAGGATTCGAAGTGTTCCATTTTGCCGCCGGGCGGAGAATAAACTCCAGGCGCGTGCTTCCCCTTCCGTTTCCCAAACAATACTTTTCCGTCCTTGAATATGAGAACCCCCACCCCGATCTTTGGGAATTGGTTTTCTGTCATTACTCTTCCTTCATCGGCGGGAAGACCACGGTTTCCCTGACTGACTTGCCCATGATCACGGCAAACAGGCGCTCGGAAAGGCCGAAGCCGGAAAGCGGCGGCATGCCGTACTCCATGGCTTCGATGTAATCCTCGTCGATCATCTGGGCTTCCTTGTCGCCGGCCTCTCGCAACTTCATTTGGTCTTCAAAGCGCTGCCGCTGGTCAATAGGATCATTCAGTTCGGAAAAACCCTTGCCGAGTTCGGTGCCGCCGGCTAAAACCTGCATCCGCTGGACCTCTTTCGGATTTTTCGGGTCTTTCTTGGCCAGAGGTTCAATCTCGATCGGAGGATTGATCAAAAAGCACGGCTGAACCAAAGACGGCCTGACTTTCTTCTTGTAGATCAAATCAATGATTCTTCCCCGGCCTGATCCTTTTTCAACCTTGATTTTTTCCGCGCGAGCGTACTTTTCAAGTTCGGCGTCAGTGCAAACATTTAGATCCAAACCCGTTTTCTCTTTGAAGATCTCAAAATACCGGATCTTTGGCCAAGATCCGCTCCAATCGATTTCCTTGCCCTCATAGGTCGTTTTTAAGCCTCCTGTGACCTTCTTGATCATGGTTTGGTACATTTCCTGGACCATATCCATCAGCTGATCGTACTCCGAATAAGCCCAGTAAAATTCCATTTCGATATAATCCTGGAGATGCTCGGTCGAAATGCCTTCGTTGCGGAAGACCTTGCTGATCTCAAAAACTTTTTCAAATCCGCCGACAATAAGTTTTTTAAGCGGCAGCTCCAAACTGATGCGCAGATAAAAATCTCGGTTTAAAGCGTTGTGATGGGTAATGAAGGGCTCGGCTTCCGCGCCGCCGGGCACGCGCTCCAAAGCCGGCGTGTCGACTTCCAAAAATTCACGCTCCTCCAAAAACTCGCGGATGCTTTTCCAGAACATGGATTTTTTTCGGAACAATTCGCGCGTTTCTTTGTTGGCCAAAAGGTCGAGATAGCGCTTGCGAAGTTTCGTTTCCAGATCTTTCAAACCATAAAACTCCGCAGGGATCGGGCGCAAAGACTTGGCCAGCACCTTGAGGCTTTCTGCTTCCAAGGTTGATTCGCCGGTTTTTGATTTGATCAAAATTCCCGTCAGTTGGAGAAAATCACCAATATCCAAGAGGTCAACAAGCTTATAATCTTCTTTCAGTTCATCCTGCTTGAGCATGAATTGGATCGCTGCTGATTCGTCTTCCAAATTGCCAAAGCAAAGCTTGCCATGGGAGCGAAGGCTTTTGATCCTGCCGGTGAGGATGACTTTGGCCTTTGCTTTTGAAAGTTTGTCAAAACTCTCCAAGCAGCTGCCAATAGTGCCAGTCCTTGAAGAATCGACCGGATAAGGCTCAATCCCTTGGTCTTTAAGCTTTTTTAGTTTCTCAATTCTGACTTCGCGCAATTCCTCGATCTTTTCGCTCATAAATTTGTTGCTAATGAAGGAATGCTCTGATTTGTGATGATTTATTATAGCATTTTCGCTCACCCTTGACAAAAACAAAAAATTATAGTAGAATAAGACATTCTTGAATCATTTATATTTGTCAGTTAACATTTAAGTCGAGCATTAAATTTGAAACCATGGACAATCAATATCTCTCGCAGCAAGAAAGAAAATCGCAAAGGAACCGCAAGATAATGACTTGGGTTGGCACAATAATTGTTTTGGGCGGATCGTTCTTCGGCATTTATAAACTCAGCCAGTCAGACAAGGGAGCCGTGCTTGGCAGCAATATCACCGTTCAGGATTACAAGATCGGGCCGGACAACGCCAAGGTCAAACTGGTCGAGTACAGCGACTTTCAGTGTCCTGCCTGCGCCGCGTATTCCGCTTACGTCGACAGGCTGATTCAGGACGAGGGCGACAAGATGCAGTTCGTCTACCGCAATTTTCCTTTAGTCAGCATCCATAAGAATTCTTTGGCCGCCTCGTATGCAGCTGAAGCTGCGGGCCAGCAAGGCAAATTTTTTGACATGGAGCACGTCTTGTTTTCAAAACAAGCCGAATGGTCGGCACTTCAGGACCCAAAACCGATGTTCTTGGAGTACGCCAAAAGCTTGAACCTCGATACTGCCAAATTCACTAGCGACATGAACAACAAATCGATCAAGGACAAGGTTCAAAGCGATTTGGATGAAGCCACCAAAATGGGCCTTAATTCCACCCCGACCTTTTTTATCAATGATAAAAAAGTCGCTGTTCCTCCTGACTACGAGGGGTTCAAAGCCATGATTGACGCAGAACTTAACAAATAAAAACGTGAAATATCTTTGGCCGATCTTAGCCTTCCTGGGTTTTTTGGATTCATCCTACCTTGCGATTAAACACTTTACGGGAAGCGACGTACCCTGCACCACTTCCGGCTGTGAAATTGTCCTCACCAGCAAGTATTCGGTCATGGCAGGCATCCCCTTGGCCTACATCGGAGTTCTCTACTACTTGGTAGTCCTGGTCCTGGCCTTGCTGTTCCTTCAGACCCAAAACCGCACTTACCTCAAGTTGGGAATGGCCGGAGTTTTGCTTGGCATCCTGTTTTCGGCCTATTTCGTTTACTTGCAGATCGCGGTCATTCACTCGATTTGCCTTTACTGCATGGGATCGGCCCTGACCACCACCCTGCTGGTTATCCTTCTGGGTTATTTGAATCTGAAGCCGAAAAGACCAGTCCAGATTTGAGTCAAACTTAAATCCAGCCCTTAAGGGCTGGATTTTTTTATCGAAAATAATTTTGCTCGCTACTCGATCGAAACGATCTCGTACAAGGTTTTGCCAGCTGCAGTTTCAACAATAACCTTCTGTCCGGTCTTTGATCCCAAAAGGGTTCTGCCGACCAGCGACTCGTTTGAAATTTTGCCACCGGCCGGATTGGCCTCGTTGGAGCCGACGATCGTATATTTGGCCTCTTTGCCGTTCACGGCCACTGTCACTGTCGATCCGATCGAGACGGAATGGTGGTTCCCGTTTTGAGAAATGATCTCGGCGTTCTTGATCATATCCTCGATCTCCTGGATGCGGCCTTCGATAAAAGCCTGTTCTTCCTTTGCCTGGGCGTAATCGGCATTCTCTGAAAGATCGCCGTGCGATATGGCTTCCTGAATGCGTTCGATGACTTCGCGCCGCCTGTCGTCTTTAAGATCCTTAAGCTCGCTCTGGAGCCTTTCTAAACCGTCCTTGGTCAGCAAAACTTTTTTATTCATTGCTTGGGCTTAAAAACTTTAATAAAAGAACCCGTGTGAGTGACGAGTCCTCAATTACGGAAGAATACTAGGACAATAATTACGCATTGTCAACCGACTTAGGTTCAAAAAATATTTCCTACCAAAAATTAGAAGTTATCCACAGCGGCGGCTAAAACCGCGTCGTTATTTTTTATACCGATTTTCCGCCCACCAGGCGTAGACGTCCCTGGCCACAGGCACTGAAACAGTCGAGCCCTCGCCACCCTCTTCGACCATAACCGTAAGCGCTATCTGAGGGTCGTCGCTCGGCGCGTAGGAAGTAAACCAGGCGTGGGTGGCGGTCAGGTTTTTGTTGAGGAATTGCGCGGTTCCGGTTTTGCCGGAAACCGGGATCGGCAAGGTTTTAAGCGACGGGGCGCTGCCAGCGGTCACGGTTTGGCGCATGCCATCCTGGACAACCTTGACCCACTTCGGATCCAAAAAATTTTCCTGGAGCACTTTGGGTTCGGACTTCAGATAAACCTTGCCCGAGCTGTCAGAAACTTCATCCAAAATCCTCGGCTGCATAATTTTGCCGCCATTGGCAATGGTCGCAGTCCAGCTGTTCACCTGAAGCGGTGTGACTAAAAGATCACCCTGCCCGATCGAAATATGATACGTGTTTCCAAGATACCAGCCTTCGCCGGTGGTTTTTTTCTTCCAATCAGGATCCGGCACCAATCCGGGCTTCTCCTGGGGAAGATCAATGCCGAGAGTTGACCCAAGATGAAATTTTCTATACCACTCAGCCAGTCTTTCCGGCCCAAGTCCGTCCTTGACCACGCTCTTGGCGCTGCCGCCTCCGACCGTGTAGAAAAATATGTCGGACGAGCGGGCGATGGCTGAATAGACATCCATCAATCCCAGTCCTCCGCGGGCATAACCGTAGAAAGAAAAACTGCCGACCCGGATCACGCCGTCGTCAAGGATCTTAGTGGTTGGAGTAATGACTCCCTCAGTCAGCCCGGCTATCGCGAGCATCGGTTTGACCGTGGAGCCGGGCGGATAAGTTCCCGAAATCGCCCGATTAAGCATAGGGATGCTTTTGTCTTCAGAAAGTGCTTTATATTCGTCCTGGGAAATGCCCCGCGCAAACTGGTTCGTGTCAAAACCCGGCAGCGAAATGAAAGCCAAAACCTGGCCGGTTTTAGGATTGGTGGCCACAGCCGCGGCTTTGGTCTTTTTATATTTGTCCATGACCTTCATCAAGCTGTCGTACAGAACTTTTTGCAGATCATAATCAATATTAAGCTTGATATTCTTGCCGGGAATTGCCGGGATTTCCGGCAGATTTTTTTTGAACTTTCCCTGAGCGTCGATTTCCGACGGTTTCTGCCCCGGAGTGCCGCGCAAATAATCCTCATAGACCTGTTCCAGCCCGGTCTTGCCGATATAGTCGTTGAGCAAATAATTTTTGCCTGCAACCTCTTTCATTTCATCGTCGTTGATTTTTCCCGTATACCCGACCAAATGGGAAAAAACCAGCGGGTCCTTGTAGTCGCGAATAGCATTGTTCTGCACGGCAAATCCCGTGAACTCAACGCCCTTGCCGATGATGGTCAAAGCCTGGTCCTTGGGCAAATTTTCGGCCAGAGTCTGGGCCATGAAAGTCTTCCGGTCCATTTTTGCGATCTTGTCCAAAAATTCCTGCGGATCTTTTCCGGTAATGACAGCCAGCTGCCCGATCTTGGTCCTCAGGTCGCCTTCCTCTTTGGGAAGGTCAGCGGGAATAGCCACCAACTCAAAGCTGGGAATGTTGCCGGCAATGACTTTGCCCTGGCTGTCTAAAATCAGGCCGCGAGGGGCCAAAAGATATTGGATTCTGGACTTATTGCCTTCCGCGATGCCGCGATACATTTCGCCGCGGCCGATCTGCAAAAAATAAATCCGGCCCAAGAGCACAAAAAATGCCAAAAGCAGCAGAGCAATCACTCTTCGGGAGTTGATGAGCATGCGTTCGTCATCCAGGCTGCCGTGGCCCGCATCCTCACCCTGGATCGTTTCTTCAATGCCAAGTTCCAGGCTTTGCCTGGTTCTTCGCTTGGTTCCTGAATATTCGAAAGGATTCATCATGAAGTTTTTGGCAGTTTACGGGCCAAGGAATCAATGAAGTGGTAATAATAAAGCACGGGAAAGGCAACAATGATATTAAGGACGACAAACCAGACCAGATTTATACCTAAAAGATAGGTCGTTTCCAGCCTGCTGACTGAAAGCCCGAGCAAGATAAACAGCTGGTTTATTGAAAGAATAAGCAGAAAAAATACTAAACTCATGAGTCCCGTTGCGGCGTAGACGAACAAAAAATGCTGCTCCTTTCTTAAAAACATCGACTTGAGAAGCATTAGAAACCCAACGGAAATGATAATGCTTAAAAGCATAATACCGTCCGGCAACCCCGAGACAAAATCAAGCAGGATTCCGCTCACGACCGCAAGCAGCCAAACCTTGGGCCGGTCCTCGGCGACGACGGCTGCGGCCACAAGCGGAAGCAGGGCGATCGGAGGGATAAGCGAAAAATGAAAGACTCCGAAGATTCCGTTGTTGAGGACCAAAAGCACGACAATGGCGATTATCCAAAGCAGATATCTCATTGGATGACGTAAAGGAATCTTAAATTTCTCAATTCAGCGGCTGGCGAAACATAGGCTTTTTGGAACAGTTCCGAGGCGGACGACTTAATCCCCACGATCTCGCCGATCAAAAGTCCGGGAGGAAAGTCCGATCCAAGCCCCGAAGTCACGACCTGATCCCCGGTTTTGATAACCTCGTTTTGGGTGACCAGCTCAAAAGCCAGGCCCAGTCCGTGCTCGCCCCTGACCAAACCGCGCGCGCCCGTATCAGACACTTCAGCATTGATCAAAATTCCCGGGTCAGTAATAAGGGTTACTTCCGAATTGTGGGTGTAGGTTTTGGTCACGCGCCCGACCAAAAGCCCGGGCGCCACTGCCACGGCCTGGCCGACCCTAATCCCCTCGCTGTCGCCCTTGTTGATGCTGATGGTTCGGCTGAATCCCGTGGGATCAAGAAATGTAACCTCGACCGCGACCGACGAATATTCCCCCGGCACGCTCAAATTCAAAGACTTGCGCAGCGTGATATTTTCCTGTCGCGCCTGTTTCAGCCTGGCATTCTCGAATGACAGCTCGTCAATTCTTTGATTAAGCTGGGCGTTTTCCGAGGCCAGCTTCTGGATTACGACGATGGCTTTGAAAAAATCCCTGGTGCGGCCCGTGACCGCGCTGACCGTCCGAAGCGATGGCGTATAAATTCTGAAAAATTGCTCTTTCACGAAATTCAGAGCTCCGAGCTTGTCACCGATAATAAAACCTGCAATCAGCAGGAAAATTACGAACAGCCGGACGAAATTTTTTGAATAGATGAAGCGCATAATTAAATCGATTTGTTTTTGGTTGTCCGCAAAAATTGTACCTCAAAAAACTTACCTTGAGATCTGCTCGAATTCCGTAAGCACCAAAACGTCCCGAAGGGTGGGCAAGTCTTCGAGCACAATGCCGGTTCCGCGCACAACCGCGGTCAAAGGATCATCGGTGATGGTCACGGGCATCTGAGTTTCTTCATGAATAAGTTTATCCAAGCCCTTAAGCAGCGCCCCGCCCCCGGCCAAAGTAATGCCGCGCTCCATGATATCGGAGATTAGTTCGGGCGGCGTTTCCTCCACGGCCATTTTAATATTGTTAACGATGGTTTTTACCGAACGGGCCAAAGCTTTTCTGATCTGCTCATCGGTGACCGTCACTTCCTTGGGCAATCCCGACACCAAATCGCGGCCGCGAATCTGAGCTTTGAGTTTTTCCTTGCTCGGATAGGCCGACCCGATCCGAATTTTCACGTCCTCGGCCGTGCGCTCGCCCAAAAGAAGATTATACTCGTCGCGGGCAAACTGAATGATATTTTCGTTCATTTCATCGCCGGCAACCCGAATGCTCTTTGAAACTACAATTCCGCCTAAAGAGATGACGGCAATCTCGGAAGTCCCGCCGCCAATGTCGACGATGAACGAGCCTGAAGGGTCCTGCACCGGAAGCCTGGCCCCGATGGCGGCGGCCATGGGTTCTTCAATCAAAAACGCTTCCCTGGCCCCGGCGTTAAGCGTGGCGTCCTGCACCGCGCGCTTCTCCACTTCCGTCACTCCGGAAGGAATGCCGATAACGACCCGCGGCCGCGACAAAAATCCCAGAGCCGGCTGGTTGATCTTTTCAATGAAATATTTGAGCATCTGTTCCGTGACCTCGAAATCGGAAATAACGCCGTCGGTCAACGGCCTGTGCGCCACAATATGGGCCGGGGTCCGCCCGACCATACGCTTGGCCTCTTCGCCAATAGCCAAAATTTGCTTGGTTTTTTGGTTGATTGCTACAACGGAAGGCTCATTAATAGCAATACCCTTGCTTTTAACATAAACAAGGGTATTCGCTGTACCCAAATCGATTCCAATGTCCTTTGAAAATTTATCGTAGACGAAGTCTAGAAGCGCCATTTTTCTTCCTTTGTTTAGGAGCAGGAAGGGATTTGGTTTTTATTTTTTAAGTAACCTCTGAAAAATCACTTTTGGTCTGCAATTGCAGAATTTCGGCTGCAAACCTTTCAGAGGAAACTCGCCGTATTCACCCGAATACGCCTTCGTTTCCCTTCAAAGTTTTCGCTCGAAATTCTGCAATTTCGCCATCAAAATTAATTTCTCAGAGGTTACTTAGTTCAATTCTATTAGAAATTTAGCGATTTGTAAATTAACAAACCCTTAATAGCTCTGGGCAAAAAGCCATTCGCGGTCAGCTTCTTGTCCACAGGCGAAGCACTTGCCTTTTCCGCGCTTATTGAGGTTTTGCAGTTCAAGAACGCGGGGCGTGGCCTTGGTCTGCTCTTTCACGGCCTGTTCGCATTCCGCCCGTTCGCACCATTTAACCCTGATAAAGCTCTTTTTCGTGGCCATGATCTTCCTAAAGTCCTCGAAATTATCAGCTGACTTGGTCAGGTCTTTTTTGAGCTTATCCGATCGATCATAAAGGAAGGCTTGAATCTCGTCCAAGAGTTTCGAAACTTCTGACACGGCAGCTGAAAACTTGATGTCCCCTTTCTCAAAATTATCGCGGCGGGCAAACCTCAGGCTCTTGTTTTCCAGTTCCTTCGGTCCGATCTCAAGTCTTAAGGGCACGCCCTGCAGCTCCCAGCGGTTAATCCGGAAACCCAAACTTGATTTTGACTCCGCGTCCAACTCCACCCGGAATTTGCCTTTCAATAATTTTTTAACCTCTTCGGCATAATCAAGGATTTTTTTATTGGCCGCTTCGTCCTTGACCGCCACGGGCAGAATGATGACCTGCACCGGCGCGGCCTTGGGAGGCATGATCAGGCCAAAATCATCGCCGTGGGTTAAAACCAATGCCCCGATGGAGCGGGTCGAAAAACCCCAGGACGTCTGGTAAGGGTGCTGCTTCTTGCCTTTTTCGTCCAGAAATTCAATATCAAAAACCTTGGAAAAATGGTCGCTTAAATTATGGGAAGTGGCTGACTGGAGAGCTTTGCCGTCCGGCATGACCGTTTCAATGGCATAAGTGTGGTCAGCCCCGGCAAAAGTTTCGCCCTGGCTTTTAAGCCCGGCATAAAGCGAAATCGCAAACACTTCTTCATAGAAGCGTTTATACCAAGCTAAAGCGTCCAAGGTCATCTGTTCCGCTTCTTCGGGCGTGGCATGGGCCGTATGTCCCTCTTGCCACAAAAATTCCGAAGTCCGAAGGAAGGGGTAGGTCCGTTTTTCCCAGCGCACGATGTTGCACCACTGGTTGATCAAGAGCGGCAAATCGCGGTAGCTTTGAATCCAGTCGGCAAAGCTTTTGTACATTATGGTTTCCGAAGTCGGGCGGACAACCAGAGGCTCGGCCAGTTTTTCGCCGCCGGCATAATCAACGATGGCGAGTTCCGGTGAAAAACCCTTAAGATGATCTTTTTCTTTTTGAACGAGCGAGATCGGAATGAGCAACGGGAAATAGCAATTTTTAATTCCAGCTTCCTTAAACCACGAATCCAAAACCGACTGGACCGTTTCCCAAATGGCGTAAGCGTAAGGACGGATGACAATGCTTCCCTTAACATCCGAGTAGTCGGCCAGACCCGCCTTAGTCACAACGTCCTGATACCACTCGGATAGATTTTCCGACTTCTTGGTCAGATCTTTCTTTTCAAAAGTTTTTTTCATATGATTAAAAAATTTCTTTTATCCTCTGGAAAACGCTCAGTCTCCCGATGTCCCTGGCTGTTACAAACAACAATAGCGTGATCAAAAGCAAAAACCCGATGCTGTTGGCCCACTGCTCGGCTTTGGCCGGAAGTTTTCTGCGGATGGCCTTTTCAATAACGAGGAACATGACGCGGCCGCCGTCTAGGGCCGGGAACGGCAGAGCATTGATGATCGCCAGGTTGATCGAGAGAACCGCGGTAAATTGCAGAAGATAAATGAACCCTAAGGCATAAACGTCTCCGGTCAATTTGGCGATACCAATGGGCCCGGTAATATCCACTGACGGGCCTTGGTGCGTGACCAGTCCTCTTAAGGCGTCACTTAAAGCAAAAAACGTGCCCTGGACCAAGTCAGCCGTGGCGGAAAAACCTTTGACCGGGGCCAAATACCACGGGTACGAAACCAGTCCGACGGAAGCTAAGGTCACGCCCAAAGGGCCCTGGCCTGTAGGCGGATTTAAGCGCGGAGTAATGGTCGAGTTGGTGACAGTGTCGCCCCGCTTGATCTCATAATCGATGGCCTTTCCGGCCTTGTCCGCTGTCAGTTTTCTGACATCCTCTATATTCGTGATCTTTTGCCCGTCAATGCTGACAAATTTATCGCCGATCTTAATCCCGGCGTTTGCGGCCGGACTGTCCGGCAGCACTTCCACCGCGGCCACGGCCACATTTCTGATCTTGGCATGATCAGGCAGCTGTTCGCCTTCGGTGACTGCCGTGGGCAAACCAAAGCCCATGCCGATCGAAATTAAGATCCAGGCAAAAATCGCGTTCATGACAACGCCGGCAGCCAGTACCGTAAATCTTTTTATAAAACCTTTGCTGCCGAAGCTTTTGGGATTTTCAAGATCGGACCCGTCCTCGCCCAAAATTTTCACAAACCCGCCGAACGGAATCAAATTTAGCGAATAGGTCGTCTCCCCTTTTTTAAAGCTGAAAAGCTTGGGAGGAAAACCAAAACCGAACTCCTCGACGTACATGCCGGAGCGCTTGGCCGTAATAAAATGACCGAACTCGTGCGCGAGCACAAGCAGGCCCAGGATGATGATGAAAATAATTATGGTTAGTAACATTTGTAAAAAATAATGGTAAGGGATTGTAAGGAATGGTAAAGAATTGTCCAAACTTCCTTACAATTCCTTACAACTTCCTTCCGGATCTAAATCGTCATTACTTCCTTTTCCTTGGCTTCGGCTATGGCCTTAACTTGGTCGTTGAATTTATCAACTGTCTCCTGAAGGCTTTCTTTGGCCGTGATCTTCTCGTCCTCTGACATCTTGCCATCTTTTTCCTGACGCTGAATTTCCTTGACCAGCTCCTCCCTGATGTTTCTTATGGCGACCCTGGTCTTTTCCGCCGCGCTGTTGACGATCTTGACCATCTCCTTGCGCCTTTCTTCGGTCATGGAAGGAATGTTCAGTCTGATGAGATTTCCGTCATTAAGCGGATTGATGCCAAGATTCGAGGTCTGGACCGCTTTTTCAATTTCCTTCAAAGCACCCTTGTCATAAGGCTGGATCGTGATCATCCGCGCTTCCGGCACCGTGATCTGTGCAATTTGGATCAGTGGAGTTTTCGTCCCATAATAATCAATAAGCAAATTCTCGACCAGGCTCGACTGCGCCCGCCCCGTGCGAAGCCCGGCCAGTTCATTCTTTAAATGCTCGATTGCTTTTTCAAATTCTTCGGGACGCAAATTGAACTTTGATTGCATATTATTTCTTGTTTCCCATTCCCAAATAAATGATGTTGGTTGACGTGGGGTTGATGAGGATTTGCCTGACTGTCTGCCCGGTTGGGACTTTGATCGTTTCCCAGGTCACGCCGCCGTTGGTCGACTTCAGCATGGTTGAACCGATGGCGATAAAAATTGTGTTCGAGTCGGACGGATGGACCGAAGTCGCCGTGACTTTAAGCGAGGTGTCTTTGACTGGAAGATAGATCGTGGACCACGTGGCGCCGTTGTCTACGCTGCGCATGAGGCCCGCGTCAGTAGCCAAGAATATCACGCTTGAGAGCTTGCGGTCAAACGCCATATCGAGGTAGCGGCTGATCCCCATGGAGTTAATATTATCAGCATTCGTCGAGGTGGATATTGGCAACGCTTCCCAAGAAGAGCCCTGATCCGTGCTTTTATTCAGACCCTTTGTCAAAGTCAGGGCGTAGGCCGTGGTTGTGTTGTAAAACCTCAGGCTGACCAGTGTGTCCGCCAATTTCTTGACCACCTGCCAGGTTAAGCCGCCGTCCGTGGAGCGGATAATTTCGCCGGTGGAAAGGCCGGCCATAAGAATTTTGGAATTGGCCTTTGAAACCGTAACGGACGCAACCGACGCGGTTTTGCTCGGCTCGGTATAAAGATCGGTCCAGGTTGCACCCCCGTCCGGACTCTTAATGAGCTTGCCGTTGGCCCCGGCCATGCCGGCCGCGTAGATGACATCGCCTGAAAAAGTGTCAGCTGCCATGTCGGATACGGCCATGCCCTGGAGTATCTTGTTCCAGGTCCCTGCCGCATCAATGCTCTTATAGATCCCATCCGAAGCACCAAGGTAAACGATGTCGGAATTTTTGCTGTCAAAGATCAGAGTGTTCACCGATACGCCGCTGATGTTTGCTTTCTTGTTCACGGTGTTCATCAGCAAAAAATTCTTGCCGCCGTCGTCTGACTTGAGCACGCCTTTCGCCCCGGTGTTGCCCGTGCTGCCCGACCCCAGGATATTGCACCCGGCTGCGGTCAGGCTTAAACCCAGGATAAGGACCAAAATTTTGTTCATATTTGTTTCTTAATTCGTTTTTTTATGTTTGAAGCATTAGATCGGTCATGACCAGTTTGGAATTGAGGTTCGATTCGATCTTTGAAATTGCGGCAGCGACTTTTTCAAGCCGAAGCGCGGCAGTGTCATCTTTCTTTGACAGCAGCTGCTGCTCGAGCTTGGTCAAGAAAAATAGCAGCAGGTCCTTAAGCTCGCTGGTTTCCGATTCAGCCAGCGAAGCAGCAAGCAGAAGTTTTGCGGAAAGGTCATCGCTTGTAAACTCCGAAAAATTTTTGTCCAGCTTGGTAACATTCTCCAGGCTCGAAGGATCCTTGGCAATTTTAAGCGCTACTCCTGGTCGCCCAAGCGACAGCATTCGCACAGCTTCAAGCTGTAGCGCTGACAGGTCATTCGGCAGCAGGCTTGAGTATTCTTCAAAAATAACCGAACCAAAAATGATTTTTTGAGCGCGTGAACGGATCGTGGGCAGAAGCCGGTTCGGATTGGCCGTGATCAGAATGATGGTCGTTTCCGACTTTGGCTCTTCCATCACCTTTAAAAGCGAATTGGCCGCTTCCGAGGTCATATCTTCGGCGTGGTCGATTATGGCCACTTTCCGCTTCGCCATATACGGCTTGAGGCTGAGCTTCCTGATCAAATCCCTGATCTCCTCGATCTTAATGGTCTCCGGGCTTTCAACCAGCAAAACGTCGGGATTAGTCAGTTGAGCGAAGCTTTTGCACTGGGGGCAATCGCCGCAGCCGGTATTAACGGAGCAAACCAGGATCTGGGCCAGGCGCAAAGCAGTGGTTTTCTTCCCCACCCCTTCGGGACCGGAAAAGATGTAGGCATGCGAAAGTTTGTTGAGTGCCAAGCTTCTGCCCAGCAAATCCAACTGTTTTTGATGTCCGAAAATGTTCCAAGAATAGGCCATAAATCAAATAAATTATAACAAATTCCTGGAATTTCACCAAACTAAAAACCAACAAGTTTACATCGATCCTGCTCTCTTTGCGACGCTAGCGTTCAAGCTTGTAACGGTAGCTCGCTTTATGGCCAAGTTTCGATGAAAAGTTGCTGGTTTTAGTTTCACTCAGGCTTTATGCCCTGGAGCTCAAATTGGTTCGGCTGCCTGCGCAGGCAGGGAACAATTTGTTCTTGAAAATCTTCAAGCTTAGGCTTAACCGTAATCATTTTATGAAAGGCTATAAATCGTGTCAACGAAGCGGAAAAATCCTTTTAAAGACGCGATATTATCCCAGCGTGTGCAAAAGCTGTTTATAAAACGGGGATTATATTTGATTGAAAATTAAGGATTGAAGATTGAGGATTAAATTAAAGGTTTCAAAGAAAAAGCATTTCAGTTTTTAATGAATTTTCAATTAAATATTTCCAATCTTCAATTTATTTATTTGCTCGCTAAAATGCTCCGCTTGTAATTTTCCAAATTCTCAAGCGCGATACCAGTGCCTTTGGCCACGCAAAGGATGGCATCTTCCGCAACGTAGGCCGGAACCCCGGTCGATTGCCCGATCAATTTTTCAATGTTTTTCAAAAGCGCGGTACCGCCGGTTAAGACCATGCCCTTGTCGATGATGTCAGCCGCAAGTTCCGGAGGCGTATCCTGAAGCACGACCCTGACCGCTTTGATAATCTCCCTTAATTCTTCCTGGATGGCGTCCACGACTTCGTTGGTCGAGACTTGAATCGTTTTCGGCAAACCCTGGACCAAATCTCGGCCGCGGATCTCCAAAGTCAATTCTTTTTCCAAAGGCAGGGCCGAACCGATTTTGACTTTGATTTCTTCCGCTGTCCTGTCGCCCACAGCCAGCCCGTACTTTCTCCGAATGTGCTCGGCAATGGCTTGGTCGAGCTTGTTGCCCGCGACCCGGACCGAGGTTTGGGTGACGATGCCGCCCAAAGAAAGAATGGCCACGTCAGTCGTGCCGCCGCCGATATCAATAACCATGTTGCCGGCCGGAGTGGTGATGTCGATCCCCGCTCCGATTGCCGCTGCCACCGTCTCCTTGATGACGAAAGCCGACTTAGCTCCGGCCGCCATGGCCGCATCAATCACGGCGCGCCGCTCAGTGGAAGTGATTCCTCCTGGAACCGAGATCATGACCTCGGGCCGGAAGAACCGGACGTTGCCCGCCGCTTTATTTATAAAATAACGAAGCATGGCCTCGGTCACGCGGTAGTCGGCAATCACGCCGTCGCGCATGGGCCGATGCGCAATGATCGTGTCAGGTGTTCGCCCCAGCATTTCCTTGGCTTCCATTCCCACAGCCATGACCTTGTTGTCCACGGTCGAGACGGCCACCACGGTCGGTTCGTTGATGATTATCCCCTTTTTTGGGACAAATACCAGGGTATTGGCAGTGCCGAGATCTATTCCGATTCGTTTAAGAAACATATTGCTTCTCCGTTTTCGCCAGTTCGACGTTCTCCTCGTCGACGCGCTTAATGTCTGCTCCCAGTCCGGCAAGTTTTTTCTCCAGATGCTCGTAGCCTCTGTCTATGTGATGAATGTTGGAAATCTCCGATTCGCCCTCCGCAATTAGCGCGGCAATCACCAAAGTCATGCCCATTCTCAGATCAAAGCTCGTAATCTTTTGCCCTTTAAGTTTGGTAGGTCCGATAATCTTTACGCGATGGGGATCCAAAATTTCCGCATTAGCTCCCATCTTAATAAGCTCGGCCACGTATCCCAGCCGATTCTCGTAAAGCCATTCGTACATCAAGGTTTCGCCAGTGGCCTGCGTGGCAAGCACTGACATGGGCGGGATATAATCGGAGTTAAGCTTGGGATAAAGCCGCACTGGATTTTGGTCCCCGTATATTCGCTGACCGGTTCTTTCACGTGCACGAAGTCCGGGCCGGTTTCAAAATTGACGTTAAGCTTTTTAAGTTTAAGCAAATAGTCTTCCAGATAATCGGGGTTGAGTCTGTTGATAACCACATCTCCTTTGGCAGCGGCCGACAGCGTGATCAGGCTTGACGCTTCCTCCGAATCGGGAATGACCTGAACCTGGGCGCCGTGAAGTTTTGCAACCCCGTTGATGACAATGGTCGGCGTGCCCAAGCCTGTAATGTCAGCGCCCATGAGATTTAGAAATTCGCCCAGCTGCTGAACGTGCGGCTCCATCGCGGCCAGCTTGATGATG
>JBLMZH010000070.1:0-8942 GCA_050258715.1 Acidobacteriaceae bacterium | reverse complement strand
AGGGAATTAAAGGAGTAAAAATCAGCGTTTTGCTTTTCATCCTGCTGTTCGCTTTGGCTGCGGCCGAAGCGTACATGGCTTATTTTTACCTGCTGCCAAACTTGGATGTCCAGGATGCGACAGTTGAAACGAAAAGCGTGGTCAGGGTCGACCTTAAGGCCTACGATTTCGCGATAAACATGCTTGACCATTTGGAGACTTTCCAGCCGAAGCAGTTTACGCTCCCCAGATCGAATCCGTTTAAGTTTTAAAAAAATCAATTCAAAAACTCCCTGATGGGAGTTTTTTTGTTTTTCTAAGAGGGGTTGGCTGGCGCTTTTTGCTAACGCCTCGTCGCGCGCAGCGCGACTTCGTTGTCCAGGGCAGCGATAAACGTCCACAGGATGTTTACCGATCGTTCGGCTGCGCGTTGTAACGCTTGCCTCACTGCTGCCCGTTCGAGTCCCAGCCAACCTATTCAAGATAGAAAAATTCCCAACACACGGTTGGGAATTTTTCTATGGTGGGTTGGCTGGGACTCGAACCCAGAACCAATTGCTTAAGAGGCAACTGCTCTACCAATTGAGCTACCAACCCTCGAATTTATATTAGCGCGGCCAACTTGACGATCAATTCATAATTATCGTCCTTGTTGGACTGATTTTTTTTGACGGCCTTGCACTTAAGGCATTTGTGCACGATCACGTAGCTGCCGTGGTCGTTCTCAACAGCGACCGGCTCCATCATCCCCATACAAGTTTCTTTGCGGTCGCCGGGATTGACGTCCACATGGCGGCTATAAAGGCATTTCGGGCAATGATTGGTAAATCCAGAGCCGTGAACAATTGCCTGGCAGTTGAGACAGGCAAAATCCTCAATCTTCTTTTGAAAACGTTTTTCTTCCAAAACAATATTTCTAATGGTGCCCTCGGAGGGAATCGAACCCCCATCACTGGTTCCGAAGACCAGTGCTCTATCCGTTGAGCTACGAAGGCAAGTGTCCGACTTGTCCGCCGAAGCTGAAAGCGAAGGCATAAAGTCACGCTCTACCTGCTTCGACTCGCAATAGCGAGGCGAGTCCAATTAAGCTTATGGTGCACAAGCCTAAACCTGTTAAAAAGTACCTGAAAAGCTCAGTAAATATAGCAGATTTTTGGCTTGTAATCAACTCCACAAAAGTGATAAGATTCACTCGAAAGGGGCATTCTGAAATGCTGGGAAAAGAAGACAAAATCTTGGGTGTTACCGAATTATCTAAATTTTTTGCCGTAACCGAACAGACCATCTGGCGCTGGTGCAAGGCGGGAAAGATCCCGGCCTTTAAGATCGGGTCGCAATGGAAGATCAGGCAGTCGGACTTAAACCGGATCATCAGCCAGAAGCTCAGCCGGAATTCAGCGGGCGAAAAATCTCCGACTCCCTTGTTTTAATAAAATGGCAGAACCAAAAAAAACCGCCAAGCCGCAGTCGCAATTTTACATCTTCCTCGGGGAGGATGATTTTAGTTTGCGCCGCAAGATCGACCGTTGGAAAGAGGAGTTTAAAAAGAAATTTTCCGCCGATGCGGTAGTCGTAATCGACGGCTCAGAGCTTTCCGAATCAGAAATCGTCTCCAAGCTGAAGGCGGCTTCTTCTCCGTCCCTGTTTTCATCGAAAAAACTGATCATTGCCAAGGACTGTTTTCCGACTAAGGCCAGCCAGGAACAGCTCGGAGAAACTGTGCTTGCTTTGGCCCGCGAAAACAACAAGGATAATTTTTATGTGTTCTTTTCAGCCAAGCGGCCGGACCGCCGGCTTTCGATGATCAAGAAGATCCTCCAGGAACAGGTCAACCTCACCGAGTTCGAATTGCCCCACGGCCAGGAATTGAATTCCTGGATTAAGGCCTACGCCAAACAGATGAACGCGACCATCGACGACAAGGCCGCTGACACTCTGGCGGTCTATTTGGGCCGCGACTTGTTCGAGGAAAAGAAATTTTCGGGAAGAGTGGTAGAACGCAAAGAGGCGTTCGATCTCTGGCAGGCTTATTCCGAGCTTTTGAAGGCCGCAACTTATTCCGACCACATCACGGAAGAGGCGATCAAGGCCCTGGTTTCGCCCAAGGTTTCCCAAAACGTCTTTGACCTTTCCGATGCGCTGTTTGAAAAAGACAGGAAGCGGGCGCTGGCTATCGCCGAAAATCTTTTTATGGACCGGAGCATGGACGAGAAGGCTGTTGCCATCAAGATTGTCGGCCTTTTGGCCGAGCAGCTGCGTTCGCTGCTTTTGGTCGGGTCGCTTAAGGCCAAAAATCTGACCAACCAAGAGATCGCCGAGAGCCTGGGCTGGGGCAGCGGCCGGGTGTTCGTGCTCGCCAAAAAGATTCCCCAGGCCGGACTTGCCAAAATAAAAGCCATGGTCTCAAGGCTCTTGGCCGCTGACCTGGCGCTTAAAACTTCAGACCAAAATCCCAAACTTTTGATCGAACAGTTTTTGCTGAGTACGGACTAAATTTTGGCTTGGCCCTTTCAGCGGCTGCGTCCGGATGACGAGCCGCCTTTCCTGCCCGCTCGCTTTGCCTTATCAGGATCATTCGCGAAATTCCCCGGATTGTTGCGCTTACCTTGGGCCTTTCCTCCCTTTCGGCCGGCCTTTGCGTGGCCCTCAGAATCTCCAAACCATGCCATAAAAGTTCCTTTCGTTTATAGAATTCAATTTTACTCAAGCGGAAACTTTATTCCATTCTCGTTTGTCATAACTTAAAAACGATATATATGCACCGGGTTGTCAGATTTTTCGGATGTTGTGCAAAAAATCTTCAGTCATTTTAACGGGGGTTGGGCCTGATTGTTACCATCTAAGCCTTATCAGGATTTTGAAAGCTGGTATTATGCAGGAAAAGATGCCTCAAGAAACAAAAAACAGATCAATCACGCCGCTTATCGCAGCAAGCCTGGCTATCGGTTTTTGCTCGGTCGGCATGGAGATTGTTTCGTCGAGGATGCTGGCCCCTTTTTACGGGACTTCCATTTTTGTCTGGTCGAACATCATTGCCGTGATCCTATTGTCGCTTTCGGCCGGCTACTGGCTGGGGGGATTGGCCGCTGACAAGCGCCCGGACGCCGGTCTTTTGACTCATCTCTCGCTGGCCGCGGGCTTAATCTTTCTTTTGGCCCCCAAAGTTTCGCCGTTTTTAATCCAGGGGATCAATAAGGTTGTTTATAATACTCATCCCGGCAACCCGACATTTTTTATTTCGTCGTTTGTTTCGGCCTTGATTTTGTTCGGCTTGCCCACGGTTTTTTTGGGCATGGCCAGCCCGATCCTTGTTAAGGCTTATAACTTGAGAAACAACCGAATCGGGCGGTCGACCGGCCTCATCTTTGCCATTTCCACCTTCGGCAGCATTGCCGGAACATTCGTCCCGACATTTTGGCTCCTGCCCATGCTTGGCACTGCAAAAACCACTTACGTTTTAGCCGGGATTTTGATTCTGATCGGGCTTTTCGGCCTGACGACCAAAGCATTCCGCCAAATAATTTTGATTGCGGCGGCGATTGGCCTGGTCGCAGTCATTCCTGACCCGCAAGCGTCCGCGGGCAGCCGCAAAATTATCTACGAGGGCGAGTCAGAATATCATCACATCGAAGTCGCCGAGGACAAAACCGGCAACCGTTATCTTTTGTTCAACGAAGGATTGAGCCTCGAATCCGTTTATGAGCGCAATAAGGTTTTAACCGGCGGGATTTACGATTATTTCAACGTTTTGCCCTATGCCTTGGCTGATGATTCGAAGGAGCCGAAAAAAGTCCTGGTCATCGGCCTGGCCGGAGCAACCATTCCAAGACAGATGAATTATTTTTTCGGGGACAAGCTTCAGATAGACGCGGTCGAGATCGACCCCAAGGTCGTTGACATTGCCCGCGAATATTTCGACCTCGACCAGGTCAAGGCCAATGTCATTGTTGCTGACGGCAGAAATTTTTTGGAACAGCCGGGCAAAAAATACGACCTGATCATTGTCGATGTTTTCTTAAATGAGATGTACATTCCTTGGACTTTTTCGACTGACGAGTTTTGGAAACTTGTTTCATCAAGAATGAACGAAAACGGGATCGTGGCCATGAACGTCCATTCGGTTTCTCCGGACTCGCTTTTGGTAACGTCAATGACGAACACTTTGGCCCACGTTTTCGGCAAGGCCTATAAAACGTCGTACAAGCCTCCTTTGATCTACAGCTACATGCTGATCGGCGGGAAAGATCCGCAGTTTAACAAAATGTCGGTTAAGCCCGAGCTTGAAAGCCTGCGCCGCGACTTGGCGAATAATTTGACCGAGGTGGAATACTCGAAGGACCGGCCGCTCTTAACCGATGACTGGGCTCCGGTCGAAAAAATGCTGGACGGCTCAATCGAGTACTATCGCAAATTAAAATTAATCGAAACTTTATGAACAAGCTAGGGACAGCCCTTGAAAGTTTTATTCTGAGGCTGGAACAAACCCCCATGACGTTTATCGGGGGAGTGGCCGCTTTTGCGGGAATCATTTTGGTCAAGGCCGTTTTGGAAAATTTTGCCAACGGAACCATCACCGGCATTGTCACAGCCGATCTCTCCGACCTTGTTCACTATTTTTTGTGGTTTGCGGGATCTTATTTGTCGCTCGTGCTCGTGACTTATCTTTTTACCCGCCAGCCCATTGCCAAAATCTCGGCTTTTTTGCTGTTCGTCCACCTTTTGATCTGGCTGACCGCGATTATTGATTTGGTCATTTTCCAGGGAAATGCCCATAAATTGTCATATATCTACCTGGGCCCCAAGGATCTCGTTTCAAACTGGCTGGCCTTAGGTTCGAGGTATTCGGGCGTTGGTCTGGGACAAATGATCATTATCCCGGCAGTTGTCGTGTCCTCAATGGCTTATTGCCTGATTAAGACCAAGGCTTTGTTTAAGACGATCTTTGTGGGGCTGTTTTCTTATACCGCCATTTTCCTTTGGGGAGCGTTCCCAAGCGTGGCTAAGATTATACTCGACTTGCTGCATGGAAAATTTTTCCTTAACGCCACGAACGACTCGGTCGTGAAGTTTTTTGCCGAATCGACGAACAATTCCGTTCTGCTTCGCAATCTGCCTTCGCCCAATCTCGGCACGCTCGGCATCAATCCTCAAATTTCCATCCAGATCAACCTTTTGTCCGAACTTTTCTTTGTGGCGGTTGCGATCCAACTTTTGCTCTGGGCGTACTTTCGCAACAAGCAGCAGTTCAAGGCGGTTATCGGCAACGTCCGGTTCTTCGGGATCACTCATTATTATCTGAGCATCGGCATCGGTTTGGCTTTGGCAATCGCCAGTCCTTTGCTTGTCCATAACTGGATCTTTTGGCTGAACCTCATTCTTTTGTTCCTGTCGTTTTATTTCGCATACATGTTCGCCATGGGCACGAACGACATCGCGGATCTGGAGATTGACAAAGTGACGAACAGCGATCGGCCGCTGACTTTGAACAAAATTTCCAAGGAAGATTTGTCCGGCTTCAACTTTGCGTTTTTAATCCTGGCCCTCTTGGCAGGGTTTCTTTCCGGTCCTGTGACCTTTTATCTGGTATTGATCGCCATTGCCATAAGTTACATTTATTCGGTCAACCCATTGCGGCTGAAGCGTGTGCCCGTGCTTTCCACTTTTCTCATCGCCCTGGTTTCGCTGACTGCGGTGCTTGCCGGCTTTTATTTCCTCAATTTCAACCATTCGATCAGCGATTTTCCGCTTTCTTACCTGTTTGCGATCCTGGCTTTCCATACTGTTTGGGGAAACATCAAGGATTTGAAGGACCGGGAAGGGGACAGGGCCGGAGGAATTGCGACCTTTGCCAATATTTTGGATCTTAGGTCCAGCAAAAAGCTGATCGCCCTGTTTTCTGCGATAGGTTACCTGATCGTTCCGTTTCTTATTAAAGAGCCGATCATGTTTTGGTTGGCTGTTCCAGCAGCGGCAGCAACCGCAGTTTTGGTTATGCGCGAGAAGTACAGCCACTATTCGGTCTTTTTCGTTTATTTTGCTTTTCTGATCTTCGGATTCTTTCTGCTGGCTTAATTTTGCCTCAAGGCCAGCAACAGGATTTGAAAAGTTTAATCAATTATGCTATAATTTAGTTACACTAATTAAAGCAGTTGAAACAAAAGCGCAAGCAAAACGAGAGCTTAAAGCCAACGGGGGCTATTCTTTAGCCTTATTCGTGTTTTATTGGCAAACAGCTGCTAATTAAGACAAAAAATATGGACAGGCGAGATTTATCCAAAAGAGGGGTGAAAATATCCCGGCTTAAGGTCAGATTCTTGGGATTTTTCGGGTCCGGGATTGTGGAAAAGCTTAGTTCTCAGAAAATGGGACTTTTGGTCGGTCTCGTTATTTTAATTTTGGTGTCCGGGGGAATACTTTTGTTCAAGCACGACCAAAACCGTTCGGCCACTGTGGTTAAATCTCCTGACGTGCTCGCTGCGGACATGCCTGGCTGGTGGTACAAGCAATATTTCAACTCAAGCGTGTGCGAAGCCGCATCTTGTAAGCCTGAAAGCGATCCTGACAACGACAAGTTGACCAATGCCCAGGAATTTTATTACCGTTCAAATCCCGTCATGGCCGACACGAACAGCAACGGCAAAAATGACGGACAGGACGTGGCCTTAGGAATTGATCCGAGCAAGCCCGGGGACATGACGTTCGAGGAAGCGGGGAGCGAGGACGAGATCTTCGGGGAAAGCATGGTCTACGCCGATACCATCAAGAGCGAGTTTGCCAAGACCATGAACCCGAACAATGTCCCGATCAAGCTCGCGGATGATTCGCAGGTTAAAATCATAGACAACAACTCCAATGAGGCCAAGATCGATTATTTGGTCGCCATCAACGCGACGGTGACCAAATATTTTGACAGCGGCACAGCGGAATACGTGAAGAACGTGGTTTCTTCGCAGGACCCGGACGGCATTGCCGATATCCAAATGAGATCAGGCAAAATCTATCAGGACCTGAGAAAGATCGAAGTTCCGTCTTCGGTCGTTTCGCTGCATAAATACCTTTTAAGATATTTTGAGCTGCTCGGCCAGGTGGTCAGGGCGCCATCCATGGAAGCGATTCAAAACACATATGATCCGACGGCCAACCTTTGGTCAGACAACATCAAGGAGTTCATGGTTTTGCTGGACCGCGTGAAGGTTGAACAAAAGAGACTTAATTTGCCGCTGCCTGAAGAAACTAAGCAGGGCCAGGAGGCAAAATAATGGACTATATCACTTATTTCCAAAAGCCCTTCTCGACCGTCATCCTCATTCTTTTTGTGGCCGTCAACATCATGGGAGTGGCGGCAGTCACGCTTATACCAAAGCCCGCGCAGGCGACTTATCCCACTATCACGCTGGCAGATGTCTGGCAGGCGCTTAAGGATGTGGCCATGGGCATTGCCGTGACCATGGCTATCCGGATCGGAACGAAGTTCCTCACGGATTTCGTGGAAAAAATCTACGCCAAATTTAAGATCAGAAACTTTTTATACTACGACCAGGTTTTGACCAATTACTATTTGACCCGCTATCTGGCGGACAAGATTTCTGACCCGGATTTGCGGCAAATTTATCAATTATTGAACGCGGCGTACATTACCGGCACCGGACCCCAGCAGACTGGAGGTGGCGGGATACCTGTCCCTGACCGCAACCATGCCCTAATACCCGTAATAAACAGCAAAATTGACGAATTTATCCGGACGAAGGTTGGAGGGGTTACTAAAAATTCGTTCAACAACGTCAATAATCTTTCGGCGGGCGAAATGCTTGCGGCCAAATCCTATTACTATCAGACAGTGCCGTCGTCATTCAGCGCCGGAGTTTCCGGAAGCTTCGGTTCGTATCAATCCCAGGCGGGCATTGCCAGCAAACTGGAAACTGCGGTTGGAACCGGCTTGAAATCGAGTCGGTTGTTCGGCGCATCTTGCCAAAATTGGAATCCCGGACCTTATCCGGCGGGACAAGAACCGATGTCGTCCGAGGCTGCCTGTCGGGCGGCCGGTGGAAATTGGGTGCCGGGACAAGGCAATACTTCTTTCCTGACTGATCCGGCCGGCTTCATCAAAGATTTTGTCACGAATGCCGTTAAAACAATTTTTGATCTCAGCTATGACACTGAGAACAGCATTTGGTATCAGATCGGGTCATTGATCGGCAATTTCATTTCGACCAGGCTTTTGACTGCCACGACCCAAGGGGCGCCCTTGAACGAAGATCCGAATTACGCTTACACTCCCACGCCGGAAAGAACCGGACCTGAATGTACGGCCCGGGACATTGACGGCGACACTCTCCCTGACGTTTACGAATGCACTGACGGCACTCACGTTTGCATCTACGGCGGCTTAACAAGCATGGCGGACCCGAATTGCAAAGGTTCGGTCGAAGCGAACACTTATGAGGAACCGCCCCTGCCAGGAGGGGATACTTGTCCTGCTGACGCTGATACTGCGCACGGCAACCACGGCGATATAGTCGCTCAAGCTATGTCGGATGTGGCAAGTTGGGGCTTCATTTTACCGCCTAACGCGGTTGACGCATCAGGCAATGACATCCCGCCGAATACTTACGGCGAATGCGGACGCTGGCTCGTGGCTGATACGGCGGCTTGGTATCTCGTTCAGCGCGGGATTGAGCCGAATGCCGGCATATTAGAAAAGCCGAGCGGCTGGAGATGCATTGTGAATGGCGGCGAAGCATACTCGGTTGATATCATCGCGTTTCCGGACGGATACATCTATGACGTACTCGGAGGCGGGGCAGCCGGCGACAACCCTGGTTGGAATTGCGCAGGTGGTACTGTTGATACCAACCGCTGGCGAGCGCCGATCGACCCGTCGACAATAACTCCGGCTAGCCTGCAGCAAGGACGATAAACCTGAATAGAAACCAATATGTTTGGTCAGAAGGCAGCATAATGAA
>JBLMZH010000069.1:0-7980 GCA_050258715.1 Acidobacteriaceae bacterium | reverse complement strand
GCGCTTTACCGGGCCAAAGAGCAGGGCCGGAACAATTTCCAATTCTACACTCCGACCATGAACGCCAAGGCGTTCGAGCGATTGAGCCTGGAGAACACCCTCAGAAAAGCCCTGAAGAACGACGAGTTCATCGTGTATTATCAGCCCCAAGTTGACCTTCAAAGCGGAAAAATCGTGCAGGTCGAAGCGTTGATTCGCTGGCAGCATCCCGAACTCGGACTGACCTTCCCCGGCGACTTTATCGATATCGCGGAAACCACCGGGCTCATTGAACAGATCGGGGACTGGGTGCTGAGGAACTCGCTTTCGCAGGTGAAGGCTTGGCGCGAGAAAGGGTTTGATGTCCGGCTGGCTGTGAATGTTTCGGCCAGGCAGTTTCAGCAGCGGCATTTGGTGCGCAATATCCACAGGATCACGAATTCCATCGGCTTCGATCCAAGCTGCCTGGAACTTGAACTGACTGAGAGCCTGATCATGGAAAAATCCCAGACAGTGTTCAACATGCTCCACGAGCTCAAGCGCGACGGGATTAAGCTGGCCATTGATGATTTTAATACGGGCTATGCCTCCTTGAACTATATCAAGACTTTGCCCATCGACACTTTGAAGATCGACAAAGTTTTTGTGAAAGGCATACCTTTCAAGGACAAAGATACCGCAATCGTCAATTCGATAATCAATTTGGCCCACAGCCTCAAAATGACCGTGGTTGGGGAAGGTGTCGAGCGCAACGAGCAGCTGGCTTTCCTTCATAAGCAAAAGTGCGATTTGGTTCAAGGTTTCCTTTTAAGCGCTCCGGTCGAACCCGCGCGCCTGGAAGAACTATTGGTTCAGGGCAGAGTCTGGCTTCCGGAAAACACCTTTTAATTCCGATAAAAAACTCCTGCTTCGAAGGCGGGTTTTTTGTTGGTATTTTGCATTGACCGGGATATTGGCAGCGATTAGATTTTTGACATGAAGGGGACGATTATTACCATTGCGAGCATCATTGGATTGGCTGCGGTTTCCACGGCATCCGTGGTTTCGTTTTTCGCCAAAAAGCCGGAGGCGGAAGTGAAGGTCGGAAATGAGGCGAAGCTTGCCGTGGCCGAAATCGCCGTTGAAAAGGCCATAATCAGCCCTTCTGACATCCGGACATTCAGTTCCGACAAGCTTGGAATCCGTTTTTCCTATTCTCAGACTTCGGAAAAAGGAAACATATCCACATCCGAGATCGGGCGCCGGGTTTATGTGTTTTTGGCAAGCCAAAAGCCAGAAAAAGGACAGTGGCTCGAAGTCTTTGATAAAACCGACCAAAGTTCGCTTAAGGACGCGATCAAACAAAAAATCCTCAGCCAGGATTCGTCAAAAAATTGTTTTGCTCAGCCGGTTAGCGGCCTGGGCTTTTCCGGTTCCTTTCAGACTGCCGTCATCCCTACCGACTCAAGTGCCGGGTGCCCGGAATATTATTCGTCTTCGAAGGGTTATTTTTTATACAACCCGGGAGTATCGAAACGCTTTTTGTTCATTCATCTTTCCGGCAAGCCATTGACCGTGGCCAACGCCGGGACAGATCAGGGCTGGGACACATCAATCGAAATCTTTAAGCCCAGCTATAAACCGAAAACAATTAAAAAATCCCCGGTCCGATAGGTGGGGATTTTTTAGGCGGCAGCTTTGGCTACGGCGCGGTTTCGGGTTTTTATGCACTTGGTGCAGGCTTTGACCCTCTGGCCGTGCGCCACTGTCATCCACTGCAGATTGGGATAAAGCCTGACCTTGGTGGCGCGCATCGAGTGCGAGCGCTTGAAAGTGGAAAGATAGCCTTTGCCGCAGATGGAACATTTTCTCATCGCGGAAATTCCTTGTTAAAGAATAAAATTGGCCTTATGATTAAGGCGTCTTTTGAAAGATTAGCATAATAACCGAGGTAGGTCAACTCTTTATGATGGACCCAGCAACAATTATCATCTTTGTCCTAATTCTCCTGTTTTCCGTCATCTTCCACGAAGTCGCACACGGATTGGTGGCGGACAAACTCGGCGACCCCACGGCCCGTTACGCCGGACGACTGACTTTAAATCCGATTCCGCACATTGATATTGTCTGGTCAATTCTGCTGCCGGCCATTTTGATCTTTATTGGGTCGCCGTTTATTTTCGGCGCGGCCAAACCCGTTCCGGTGGATTATCGGAACTTCAAAAATCTCAAAAGGGATATGCTTTTGGTGGCACTGGTCGGACCGCTGGCCAATTTGCTGCTGGCCGTTCTGGCCGCTTTGACCATCAGATTGACCCCCGGGCTTTCCGGTTTAGGCGAGACCTTGCTCATGCAAACCGTGGTTCTAAACGTGGTGCTGGCAATGTTCAACTTAATCCCGATTCCGCCCTTGGACGGGTCCAAGGTTTTAACCAGCCTTTTAGGCTTCATCAACCGCAGCTACATGTACTGGATGTTCGATCTGGAACGCTACGGCTTTATAATTTTGATTATCCTTTTGTTTACCGGGCTTTTGGGCTCGATCATAACCCCGCCTGTGGATTTTTTCTTACGCCTGTTCTTAGGCTCCGGAGCCAGGCTTTAAAGAAGTTCTAAAAGAGTCCGGGTTTGACAATCCGCTGAAAAACTGTTAATTTAAGTCACGTACAAAACCTCCACAATTAGCCAAAATCATTACCTTGTTTTAAGAGTTGCGGCAAGGAAAGCCGTTTTTTGTTTGAATAAGGTTAGGGAATAGCCCTAGGGCTAGTAAATCTGTAGCCCTGTGCCTAAGCCCTAACCATAAACCAATCCACTAACTAACTAATCAATGCCTACAGTCAATCAATTAGTTCGAAAAGGCCGGACCAAGCCGGTCTATAAATCAAAGACCCCGGCCTTAGACCGCGGCTTCAACCTGCTTCAGGGCAAGCCCTTCACTTATCCGAAAGGCAGCCCGTTTAAGCGGGGAGTTTGCATTAAGGTGACAACCATCACTCCGAAGAAGCCGAACTCGGCGTTGCGCAAAATCGCCAGAGTCAGGCTTTCCAACGGCATGGAAGTCACAGCTTACATTCCCGGCATCGGCCACAATCTTCAGGAGCACTCGGTGGTCATGATCCGCGGGGGCAGGGTCAAAGACTTG
The DNA here is from genome assembly GCA_050258715.1 of Acidobacteriaceae bacterium. Taxonomy (GTDB): domain Bacteria; phylum Patescibacteriota; class Doudnabacteria; order UBA920; family O2-02-FULL-48-8; genus JBLMZH01. The sequence continues at coordinate 4,877 of JBLMZH010000069.1, read as the reverse complement.
CCTGGCGTTCGTTATCATATTATCCGCGGCAAACTTGATACTGCCGGAGTTGAGAACCGTAAGCGATCGCGCTCGAAGTACGGCGCGAAGAAGCAATAAGGAAAATTTTATGCCAAGAAAAGCACGATCTTACAAGAAACATCCGGTTGATGCGGATTACAAGTACAACAGCATCAAACTTTCCAAGTTCATCAACTACATCATGGAGCGCGGGAAAAAGTCGGTGGCCAGCCGCCTGGTCTACGGCGCTTTGGACGTGATTGCGGAAAAGACCAAGGCTGATCCGAAAACCATTTTTGAAACCGCCATCAGGAACGTTTCTCCAATTGTCGAAGTCAAGGGTCGAAGAATCGGCGGAGCGAACTACCAGGTTCCGATCGAAGTGCAGGAGCCGCGCAAGACTTCTTTGGGCATGAAATGGATCATCAACGCTGCCAGATCAAAGAAAGGCCGTCCCATGGCCCAGAAACTGGCCGACGAACTGATTGAGGCCTACAACAAAACCGGAGCCGCGATCAAGAAGCGCGAAGACGTTCACAGAATGGCCGAAGCCAACAAGGCTTTCGCTCACTTCGCAAGGTTCCAGAGACGGTAATCTTAAATTTTCAACATTCAATTTTCAATCGAAACATGGCACGAGAATATCCAATCGAACAAACTAGGAACATCGGCATTATTGCCCACATAGACGCAGGCAAAACCACGGTTACTGAAGGGATTTTGTTCAACACCGGCCAGATCCACAAGATCGGAGCCGTGCACGAAGGCGAAACCGTCACTGACTGGATGGAACAGGAACGCGAGCGCGGCATTACGATTACGGCCGCTGCCGTGACCTGCTACTGGATCCCGAAGTTCATCGTCTTGGGCGAGCCGACCAAGCACAAGATCAACATCATCGACACCCCGGGCCACGTCGACTTCACGGTTGAAGTGGAACGCTCTTTGCGCGTGCTCGACGGCGCGGTCGTGGTTTTCGACGGCAAAATGGGCGTTGAACCGCAGTCGGAAACCGTCTGGCGCCAGGCTGACAAGTACAGCGTTCCCCGAATCTGCTTCATCAACAAGATCAACCAGACCGGCGGCGATTTTTTCAAATCGCTGGACTCGATCAACAAGAGATTGAACCCGAACGCGCTGCCGATTTCAATTCCGATTGGTTTTGAAAAGGAGATTTGCGGAGTCGTTGATTTGATCAAGATGAAGGCCTACACCTACAAAGAATTCACTGACAAGGAATTTACGGTCGGCGAGATCCCGGAGAATATGGTTGAGAAAGCCAAGGAATACCGCCACAAACTTCTGGAAAAAGTGGTTGAGTTTAACGACGCGCTGATGGAAAAATACCTGGCCGGCGAAGAGCTGACCGAGCAGGAATTTCTTTCCGCCATCCGTTCAGCCACCCAATCAGGCAAATTCTTTGCAGTCTTAGGCGGCGACGGCCGGGGAATCATCGTACAGACCATTCTTGACGCTGTTGCGAACTTTTTGCCCAGCCCGATCGAAAAAGGCGAGGTTAAAGGCATGCACCCCAAGACGAAAGAACCTTTGGTGCGCAAGCCTTCGGACTCCGAGCCGTTTTCCGGCTTGGCTTTCAAGATTGCCACTGATCCGTTTGTGGGCAAACTGGCCTTCTTCCGCGTTTACAGCGGAAGGCTCGAGGCCGGAAGCTACATTCTCAATTCCAGAAGCGGCAACAAAGAACGCGTCGGGCGTATTGTCCGCATGCATGCTGATGACCGCGAAGAAGTGAAAGAAGTCTTTGCCGGGGACATCGCCGCTTTAGTCGGCCCGAAAGATACTTTCACCGGCGACACGCTTTGCGATTTGGAAAAGCCGATCATTTTGGAAGCCATCAAGTTCCCGGAACCGGTTATTCACGTGGCTATTGAGCCGAAGACCAAGGCTGACCAGGAAAAGATGGGTATTGCCATGCAGAAACTGGCAGAAGAGGATCCGACTTTCAAGATCAGAACCGATGAAGAGACCAACGAAACTTTAATTGCGGGCATGGGCGAATTGCACCTTGAAATTATTGTTGACCGCATGAAGCGCGAGTTTAAGGTTGAAGCCAATGTCGGCCGGCCGCAAGTCGCTTACAAAGAAACTATCAAAGGCAAGTCCGAAGCCGAAGGCAAATATATCCGCCAGACCGGCGGCCGCGGCCAATACGGCCACGTCTATTTGCGCTTGGAGCCGCAGGATGACAAAGAAAAGAACAACGAGTTCTTAAACGAGATTGTCGGCGGCGTTATTCCCCGCGAATACATTCCAGCCGTTGAAAAAGGCATTAAGGAAGCGGAAGACAAGGGCGTTATCGCCGGGTATCCGGTCATCAACACCAAAGTCGCGCTTTACGACGGTTCGTACCACGAAGTTGACTCCTCTGAAATCGCCTTTAAGATCGCGGGCTCCATGGCCTTCCAGGACGGATTTAGAAAAGCCCATCCGGTATTGCTTGAGCCGATCATGAAAGTGGAAGTGCTTACTCCCGAAACTTCTTTGGGCGATATCATCGGCGACCTAAACTCCAAACGCGGCAAGATCATGGAAATGACCGACAAATTAAACCTTAAGGTCATTGATGCCCAAGTGCCGCTGGCTGAAATGTTCGGCTACGCCACCCAAATCAGATCAATGTCGCAGGGCCAAGCTTCTTACACCATGGAATTCGACCACTACGAAGAAGTCCCGAAGAACGTGGCTGACAAGATCATCGGCGAAGCCGGAAAAATCCGGGTCGGGCAAGTAGGAAAGTAAATTGAAAATTGTATATTAAAAATTGAAAATTCATTGCGAATTGAAGATTGAAAATTAAATCTTCAATCCGCAATTTTCAATCGAATCTTCAATATTCAATTTTAAATTTTCAAGCTAATGAAAAAGCGGCCGCTAACCCTCGAGGTTAACAGTCGCTTTTTTTGTCGCAGCACGCATCAGAAATGGAATCCAGACAAGTACAAGGCCAAGGCCGAAGCGAAGAGAACGACGGCCATGATGGCGACCGCGATTCCTCGTTCCCGATTGTAGGCGCGGTCATTTTCGTGCTTGAACTTCACGTACTCGAGGTCGGTCTTGCCCATACTCCTCCTTATGCCTCAGCTAGAAGATTGGGGCCTTTTCTGGATGGCGGTTACTTGACTCCCCAGAGCACGAAGACCAAGGCTGTCATCAGGGCGATGAAGAGCAAAAGCCGGGCAACGCCCTGCCACAGCTGTTTGTCCTCCCGGCGTTCTACTTTAGACGCTTCGGATACCTGCAATTGTTCCATTTGTTCCTCCGTTTGATCGCTCCTGGGCTAAATTCTAGCAATTTCGAGCAATTTAGGCCATTTCCGCCGGCAGGGATTTTTTTACCCCCAACTTTACAAATGCTCACAAAAACCTTATAATAGTCAGGCATAATTATTAATCTGCCTGCAAGTAGTCCGGTTTTTTCCTGAACTTGGCGAAGCATATCTTAAGGTTAGGGCTTCGCTAAGAGAGACAAGCTTCGCTTAGCTTGGGAAAAGGACCCGTTATCTTGCGGTAAAAAGGACCAATAAAATGGCCGAAAAATTCGATAGGTCCAAGCTCCACGTCAACATCGGGACCATTGGTCACGTGGACCACGGCAAAACCACTTTGACCGCGGCAATTACCCACGTTTTGTCCAAGAAGGGCTTGGCTAAGGAACGGGCGTACGATTCCATCGACAACTCTCCCGAAGAAAAGGCCCGCGGGATCACCATTAACACCACTCACGTCGAGTACCAGACCGACAAGAGGCACTATGCCCACGTCGACTGCCCGGGTCATGCTGACTACATCAAGAACATGATCACCGGTGCGGCTCAAATGGACGGCGCCATTCTCGTGGTTTCAGCTCCGGACGGCCCAATGCCGCAGACCCGCGAACACATTCTGTTGGCTTACCAGGTCGGCGTTCCGCACATCGTTGTTTACCTCAACAAGTGCGACATGGTCGACGACAAGGAACTTTTGGACCTCGTGGAAGAAGAGGTTCGCGATCTCTTGACCAAATATAAGTTTGACGGCAAGAACACCCCGATCATCCGCGGCAGCGCCTTGAAGGCTTTGGAAGGCGACACCTCCGAGATCGGCGAGCCGTCCATTCTGAAGCTCGTGGAAGCTTTGGACACCTACATTCCGGATCCGGTCCGGGCTACTGACAAGCCGTACCTCATGCCGATCGAAGACATCTTCTCGATTGAAGGACGCGGCACTGTCGTCACCGGAAGAATCGAGCGCGGCATCATCAAGCTCAACGACGAAGTGGAAATTGTCGGCCTTAAGCCGACGACCAAGACCGTCGTCACCGGAATTGAAATGTTCAACAAGCAGCTGGATGAAGGACGAGCCGGAGACAATGCTGGAATTTTGATTCGCGGTACCAAGAAAGATGAAGTTGAGCGCGGGCAAGTTCTTTGCAAGCCGGGCTCCATCACTCCTCACACCGAATTCGACGCCCAAGTCTACATCCGGACCAAGGAAGAGGGCGGGCGGCACACTCCGTTCTTCAAAGGTTACAAGCCCCAGTTCTACATCCGGACCACTGACGTGACCGGAGAAGTCGAACTTCCGTCCGGCCAGGAAATGGTCATGCCGGGCGACACTGTCACCTTAAAGATCAAGCTCATTAGCCCAATCGCTCTCGAGGAAAAGAGCCGCTTCGCCATTCGCGAAGGTGGCCACACCGTCGGAGCCGGCAGCGTGCTAAAGATCGATAAATAAGCCATATTTCCAGCCCTGTACCGCTTGGTACAGGGCTGGACTTCGAAAAAACGGGTTTTCAGAGGATTTTGCCCCTTAAGGAGTTGACGAATCAGGCAAAATTATATAAAATACCGAGGCTGCCATTAAGAAACCTAGCAATTA
>JBLMZH010000068.1:0-3352 GCA_050258715.1 Acidobacteriaceae bacterium | reverse complement strand
CATACCAGCTGGCTAAATAAAAAATAATGGCTAATTTCATAAATTCCGCCGGCTGGAATAAAAACGGGCCAAAATTGATCCATCTCCTCGAATTTCCAACTTTAAACCCGATGCTGGGAATAAGCACGGCGACCAAAAGTCCGATCCCGATCAAAACCCCCAGCGGCGCGAATTTTTGCCAAAGCCTGTAATTGATTCTGGAAAAAACATACATCGCGATCAGTCCAGGAACCAATCCGTACGCTACTTGGCGGAAAAAATAATAGTTGTTGTTGCCGAAGCGGTCGAACGACAAAACGGAAGAAGCCGACGACAAAGTCACCATGCCGAAGCCCAAAAGACAAAGAGCGATCCCCATGAGTATGTAGTCTGGAGGAGGCAGTTTCGATTTGAAGCTCATGAGTTTGCCTCGGCGATGAATTGCGCGCCGCGGTCCTTGGCGTCCTTGAACATGTCAAAACTGGCAGCCGCTGGCGAAAGCAAAATGATGTCGCCTGGTTGGGCAATACTCCTCGCCTGTTCGACCATTTCCTTCATGTTCTTAGCCCCAGTTAAAACCTGGCCTTGGAAACCTTTCAAGGCTTTTTCGATCCTGTCGGCAACCTGGCCGACCGCAACCACACCGATCACGTTCTTGCTTTCGATTATGACGTCGGCCAAAAGGCCGTAGTCGTGGCCTTTGTCATAGCCGCCTGCGATCAAAACAATGTACTGCGGAAAAGATTTAATGGCGGCAATAGTCGAGTCAATGTTGGTACTGATCGAATCGTCTACATAAGTAATATCGTTTTTGGTTCCGACGAGCTGCAGGCGGTGAGGCAATGGATCGAATTCCGAAACCGCAGCGGCAATTTCATTGTCACCTACTTCCAAAATCCTGCCGACTTCCGTGGCTGCGGCGATATTTTCCAAATTATGCCGGCCTAAAAGCTTGGTCTCGTATCGTTCCGCAGACTGCGGATCAATAAGCAGCTTTTTTGCTTCTCCAAGCTGCTTGAACCAGTCAGGCAGGTCGGGGTGAAGAATGGCCGTGTCTTGAGGCCCTTGAAACTTGACGATGGCCGACTTCGCCTCGACATATTCCTTTTGCGAATAATGCGTCCTCATGTCGAGCTTAGGATTGACGTGATCCGAGGTGATATTAAGAACGACGGCAATATGCGGGCTCTTGTGCAGATCCTGAAGCTGAAAACTCGACAGCTCCAAAACGACAAAATCATCCGGCACGATCATTTCGAGAAACTCAAACGGATCTTGGCCGATGTTGCCCGCAAGCCACGCTTTTTTGCCGGCTTTCTGCAAAATTTTAAATATCAAACTCGAAGTCGTCCCCTTTCCCTTGGTTCCGGTAACGCCGATTATGGGGCAGGGGCAAATATCAAAAAATAATTTGGTTTGGCTGTAGATCTCGACCCCGGCCTTGATGGTATTTTGAATCAAAGGCGAAAGATATGGCACGCCAGGTGTGCGAAAAACGATCTGGTACTGCCTAAGCAAAGGTTCGACTTCCTTAAGGTCCTTCCATTGGTCGATGACGTCATAGTTAATTCCTTGGCGCGTCAAAAAATCCGCCAAGTACTTGTTATTGATCCCCATTCCCAGTATGGCGATCTTTTTATCGCTGAGTGTGTCGAGCATTTAGCGTTTTAAGAAAATTCCGTGCAGGCCGTCAGGCTGTTTGTTCTCAAAAGCCAGCCCGCCGTTGACAAAGACCTGATCAATACCGTCGGCAAACATGAACGGCTGGTCAAAGGTGGCGCGATCCTTGATCTTATCGGGGTCGAACACGACCAGATCGGCAAACGCATCAATGGCAATTCGGCCGCGGCGTTTTAAGCCTAAAAGCCTGGCCGGTTCGGAAGTGATCTTGGCTATGGCCCGCTCCCACTTCATGATCTTCTGCTCCCTGACCATCGAAAGCAGCTTCGGCATGGTTCCAAAGCACCTCGGGTGGACCAAGCTTTGCCCTTCCCGGGAATAGCCGGCTCCGTCCGTGGCAATGATGGACAAGGGCGAAGAGACGAGTAATTCAACATGTTCGTCAAAAAGATTGTTGTCAAAGACGATGGCTTGGTTTTTGGTCGACGACAGGACCTTAAGCAGCGCCTCTTCATTCGAGGTTCCTAAGTTGGCGGCAATATGCAAAATGGTTTTCCCGATGAAGGCGTTGTTGGCTTCGGCCGTCGCCACCCGGATGTTGGAATAATCGTAGTTTTGATTCCTTAAGAAATCCAGAATTTTTTTCCTATCTTTTTCGGAATTGATGCGCCGCAAAGTTTCCGCCCGCCCGCCTTCATAAGCCCACTTGGGAAGGTAGGTATAGAGCACCGACCACGCCGAGGAATAGGGATAAACGTCAAAAGTAATGTCGAGGCCGGAATGGAACGCGTTCTCAAGCTTGTTGATGAGGCGATCGAACAAATGCCAGTTCTCTTTGCCACGCAATTTCAAGTGCGAAATCTTGACCGGGATTTCCAAACGCTGCCCGATATCGATGGCTTCATCCACCGCATCAAGTATTCCTTCCGACTCGGACCGCAAATGGACGCTTAAGTATTTGTTGTGGCGCTGCAGCGACTTGGCCAAAGATAGAAGCTCGGTCACGGCTGAGTCGACCTCGTGCGCATAAACCAATCCCATGGACAGCCCGAACGCGCCGTCATCCAAAGCCTTGGTCAAAAGCCGTTCCATGACCTTAACCTCTTCTTCAGTCACAGTCCTGACTTGGTCGCCCAAAAGGCCTCTGCGAAGCGTGGCATGGCCCACCAAGCTCGCCACATTCACGCCCAAGCGGTTTTGTTCAATGACTTGGCCCAGTTCTTCAAACGACGCCCAGTTTACGTTTACGCCGCTTAGATCGTGCCATTTTTGGATGGTCTTGATCGATTCGCGCCCGGCCAAAGGGGCCAGCGAGGACCCGCAGTTGCCCGTGACAATGGTCGTGATCCCCTGCGAGACCATGCTCACCTGGCTTGGCTGGTCAAAAATCGTCCAATATGAGTCGGAATGGTTTTGGATGTCGATAAAGCCCGGGACCACAAACTTCCCCGTGGCGTCAATGACTTTTTCAGCGGTCTTAGCGGGAATGTTCCGCCCCATGCCGACGACCACGCCTTCGCTTATGGCAATGTCGTGCTTGTAAGCGTTTTTGGCTACCCCGTCAATGACAGTCCCGTTCTTGATAACGTATTTGTACATGCTACCTCCCGATTAAGTTAACAGCCACACCTACGACCGCTGCCATGGCGGCAATGACCCAAAAACGCATCGTAACCTTGGTCTCAGGCCAACCCTTTCCCTCAAAGTGATGATGAAGAGGAGTGGAAAGAAAAATTTTCCGCTTGAACAATTT
>JBLMZH010000067.1:0-22367 GCA_050258715.1 Acidobacteriaceae bacterium | reverse complement strand
TTACCAGCAAGGAAATCGTTTACGAAAATTATTTGACGGAAGCGGTGGACCGTGAGAATAAAGCCTTAGAACACTTTTTGAAGAGTGAAAAAATGTGGAAAAAAGTGAATGCTGTGGCTTCAGTTGCAATCGGCGCTGTTGTTGCTTCAAACGGCCTGTTTTCCAAACTTTCCAAAGTTGGCGCTCCCGGTTCAGGTTCGGTAGCGCGTGAAATAGCAATCGGCGGTAAAGCCGGCGATGCGGTTGAGCCAGTGGCGTCTTCAGCCGAACACGTCCAGAATGCGACTGAAACACTTGTTGATCCTTCTTTCGGACACGAAGCAGTGCCAAGTCATGTGCCAGGTTCGGTTTCGGAGATTCCCGACGCTTCTGGCCCGAAAGGGACTTCAGTTGCAGAAATCTTGCATTCGGGCAAACCTACTGGCGCGACGGTCGAAGTATCGGAAGGCGGATCCATCGTTCACGCTGGACGAAGAGGAATCGAAGGGGCGATGCAGGATCTGAAATCCACTGATCCTGACCGTTACGCGAAGATGATAGCCAAGCTTCACGAAACCTACCCTGAGACCAAAGGCGCAGACTCAAATCTCATTCATAAGTTTATTTCCGAGCATCAGCCGGAAGGTAAAAATTTTGACGCAATTGCCAAGGGCGAAATTGAAATCAAGGCCGACGGCTCGCTCAATCTTGATTCGTCAAAATTTGAATTTTTAAAAAATGCCGCTGAACATCAGCCGGCCGAGCAGATTGATCAGGTCGGTACGATGACGGTTAAGGCTGATCATTTGGATGCCCATACTCTTCATTCCCGCGACTTGGTCAGCCCGGAAGCTTTAACGGAACGTCCGCCCCTGCCTTCCCACGACCTGTTTTTTAATAGTATGCCGAGAACTGCTGAAGAGGCCAGGGAATTGTTGGCATATAAGATTGAAAAAGTCAGCGAAGGGCTGCGTCTGGTTTTGGGTGAGAAGTTCGACAGTTTTATGAAGGGCGAATTGCACTTGAAGGCGGGCAAACTTGAAGACATAAAAAATTTGATGTATAAGGAATTTCAAAGTTCCAACCGGATCTCACCCAAATTCAGCAAGACCTTCGGGACATTGGCCAAGTTTCTGGAGGCTCATAAAGATCTAAAGCCAGACGACAAAATTCAAAAGATATTGCTTGACCTGGCCAGGCAATGGAAATATAAATAGTCATGGACAAGAACATCGTCAACGAAAATTTAATCAAAATTTTGGGAATCGAAAGCTTGCCTGCCGAGCAAAAAGTAAAGATCGTTGATCAAGCCTCTGAATTGGCGGAAAAACGTGTGTTTGCAAGAATTCTGGAGTCCTTGTCCGACGACAAGCGCCAAGGTTTGCAAGGCCTGCTGGAAACAGGAGACGAACTTTCTATCAATAACTTTTTGATCCAAAACTGTCCGCAGTTTGCCGATTGGCTGACCGAAGAAATTGCAACCGTCAAACAAGAACTGTCGGGCCTTGCCAAAACCGAGTAGATCGGATATACTGATCCATTCTTAATTTATTTGCATGAATCAAGCCGAAAAAAACAGAGAAGGGTTGGGCGACCATCCGGAAAACAGGGAGCAAAGGCCGTCTGAAAGCGAACTTTTTCAGGAAGTCGTGGTTCCTGACGGGGCGAAGTACACCGAATCTGGAAACCCCAACGTCAGCGAACCTTTTAAAATTCCTGAAACGCCGAAGGACTATGACTTGTCTGCACCGAAAACTGAAGCGAAAAAAACAGTTCTAACGCCGGAACAGCAGCGGGAGGCCATAAATAAAGCTTTGGCCGGGGGACTTGAGCCGTCAGAAGCCGAGGACCTGCTGGGATAGAAACCAAATTTTTAAAAGCGATTTAAATACCAAGACAAAAGACAAAATAAATGTTCGATCCGGGAATAATAATATTGTGGCTGATCCTGTTCGCGACCCTCGTTATGGTGGGCGCCTTGTTTTATTTCATAATCGCCAACCTGCTTTTGAAAAAATCCTGGGCCCCTAGGATCATGGATTCGGTCTTTTTGGAAGTCACTGTCCCCAGGGAAGCGGCCGAAAGCGAACAGGAATCCAAGAAAGAAGAAAAGGACATGATCTCGGTGGCCGAACAGTTCTTTTCAACCGTCATCCACGATACGGACAAGAACCTGACGCATTTTTTGGGCATCCATGATTACATCAGTCTTGAGATCGTGGCTGTGGGGAAAAAGATTTCGTTCATCATCAATGTCCCCAAGGATTTGCAAAGCATCGTTGAGAAGCAGCTGCACGCGCAGTACCCGCGGGCGCACATCGACCCGATCAAGCCGCATAAATTGTTTAAAAAGGGCACGAAGTATGCGGCGGCCGAACTCGATCTTCAAAAGCGCTATGCTTACCCGATCAGGACCTACAAGAGCATGGAGTCCGACCCCTTGAATTCCATCAGCAACAATCTTTCCAAACTGAGCGAGGACGAAAGCGCGGCCATTCAGCTCATCATTTCGCCGGCGGGGGAAAGCTGGCAGCACAAGCCGAGAAAGTTCGCGCTTGAGATCCAGCAAGGCCGCAACCCGAACGTTGTCGCAGCGAGCCACACGCAAAAGGCCATGACCAAAGGCTTTGGCTTCGGAAAAATGATGGTCGACGAATTTTTCAGCTCGAAGAAAAAACATCCGACTGACAATTCCAACCGGTTTGATCCGACCGGCATGCAAAAGGCCATCCAGCTGACTCCGATGCAGCAGGAAATGGTCAAGAAATTCGAGGAGAAAGCCTCGCGGCCGGGCTATAGGTTCAACCTCAGAGTGGTTGCGTCTTCGCCGACCCAGGCTGAAGCCGACGTTCACCTGAAGGGGATTTTGGCCGCGTTCATGCAGTATACGCTCCAGCCGTTCAACGGATTCAAGGTCAGAAGGCGCCGCGCGAATAAAATCGTCATGGATTACATTTTCCGCGTTTTCCATTCGACCGCTTCCATTCTCAACACCGAGGAGCTGGCCAGCATCTGGCATCCGCCGACGAGATTTACCGAGACTCCCAATATCAAATGGCTGCACGCCAAAAAAGCGCCGCCGCCCCCGAACCTGCCGGATGACGGGCTGATTTTGGGCAAAAGCGTTTATCGCGGCACGGAAATGAACGTTTGCATGAAAGAAGACGACCGCCGCCGCCACGTTTACATTATCGGCCGCACAGGCACGGGCAAAAGCTGGCTCATGGAAAACATGGCCATTCAGGATATCAAGAGCGGCAAGGGCTTGTGCATTGTCGATCCCCACGGCGATCTCGTCGAAAGCGTTTTGCGCTACGTGCCCAAGGAACGCGCTGAGGATGTGATTTTGTTTGAGCCGGCTGACATGGAGCGGCCGCTGGGCTTGAACATGCTTCAGGTCAACGATCCGTCGGAAAAGGACTTCGCCATTCAGGAAATGATCGCCATTTTCTACAAGCTTTTTCCGCCGGAAATGATCGGACCCATGTTCGAGCACAACATGCGCAACGTCATGCTGACCTTGATGGAAGACAAGGAATATCCTGGGACAATTGCCGACATTCCTCGTATGTTCACTGATGTTGATTTTCAAAAGTACAAGCTGTCCAAAGTCCGCGATCCCATTGTCCGTTCGTTCTGGGAAAAAGAAATGGCCAAGACCTCGGACTTCCACAAATCCGAAATGCTCGGGTACCTGATTTCAAAAGTCGGGCGGTTCGTGGAGAACGAAATGATCAGGAATATTATCGGGCAGCCGGTCAGCTCGTTCGATTTCAGAAAGGTCATGGACGAAGGAAAAATTTTGCTTATCAATTTGTCCAAGGGCCGGACCGGCGAGGTCAATGCCCGGCTTCTCGGATTGATCATTGTTTCAAAACTGCAAATGGCCGCACTTTCGCGCGCCGACATTCCCGAAGACCAGCGCCGCGACTTTTATCTTTACGTCGATGAGTTCCAGAATTTTGTCACCGACAGTTTTGCCACGATTTTGTCTGAGGCCAGAAAATACCGCCTGAACCTCATTATGGCCCACCAGTTCATTTCCCAGCTCGGGATTGAAAAAGAGGGCAGTTCCTCCGTTGATTCGAGGATGCGCGATGCCGTATTCGGAAATACAGGCACCATGATCTGCTTCAGGATCGGCGTAGAGGATGCGGAGATCATGGCCAAGGAATTTGCCCCGGTCTTCAGCCAGTTCGACGTCATCAATATTGATCGCTTCAATGCCTACATCAAGCTCATGATTGACGGCACGGCTTCAAGGCCGTTTAACATGGTGACTTTCCCCAGGCCCGAAGGAGCCAGCCAGGAAATGGCGGAACTGATCAGAAACCTTTCCAGGTTGAAGTTCGGACGCGCCAAAGCCGACGTCGAAGAGGAGATATTGGAGCGAACCAAACTCGGCATGCCATCAACTTTAGGACCCGCCTCAACGGAAAAAACCAGATAAACAAATGAATCTTTCGAACAAAGAGGATTATGCCAAGCTCGTCTGCCTGTTTCTGGCCGAAGGCCTTTTGACCAGGGAGATCAGGCTGGAGCGCGCGGCTGATATTGCCGAAAAAGTGGTGACGAACATCAATCTTCTCGACAGCGAGTTTGATTTTTTGAAATTGATCAAGGACATTTCAAAGGATTTCGAGGAAGTGACAAGGCTTGAAAGCAAGGTCAAGCGCATTGTCAGATGCCAGGTCCACACCGAAACCGAGGCTAAGGTCAAAGAGTTCGCGGTTTTTACCTTAAGGACCAACCCCAAGCTGGCTTTGACGATCATGCAGGAAACCGTCCGGAACAATCCGGACTTAAACCAATTGGCGGAAAAATTTCAGGAGTTCAAGCAGTATTTATTAAATCAAAAAAATGAACCAGTTCGAAACAACTGAAGAAGAAGGAAAGAAGCGGGAAGCGGAAAGTATCGTCGAAAATGAGGCCGGTCCCGAGGAGCAGGAGCTTAGAAATAAGGAGATCGAGGAGGCTCGGCGTCTCGAAGACACCAAAAATCCGCTGATTGAGTTGGCCGCGTTTGTTAAACGCGTACGAGAATATTGGGCGAAATTCGGGAAAAAATAGGATATTTTTACCAACTTGCGTCCTTTTACCCGTTTTGGTATAATAATTTCGATAAATTGAACAGCCGTTAGGTTTGAAACGAAAATACAAACACAATCAACCGTTAATTGACAATCAAGCCTAATTCTTTAATCTGAAAATTGGCAAAATTTCTTTTAGTTAATTAATTTTATTTCGCCCGAGAAACGCAAGCTAAGGGCAAACAACAACAAATACAAACCATGAACAATCTTTCGAATTTGGCGCTTATCGCGCAAATGATCGACTCGGCCGAAAAGAACATTCAAAGCGCCCGCCAGCTGCTGCGCGAAATGATGGGCAGCAAAACGGAACCGCAGGAAATTGCGCGCAAGGCGCAGACCCTGTCCGTCTCGGAAGGCGGCAAAATCATTGAAGGGGTGTTTGACGGACAAAACATGATCGGGCCGGATGGCAAGCAATATCCAGTGCCCGCCAACTACGCATCCAAGAGCAAACTGGTGGAAGGCGACGTTTTGAAACTGACCATTGCCGAAGACGGCTCGTTTATCTACAAGCAAATCGGCCCGGTTGAACGCCGCAAGGTTTTGGGAGTTTTGGTTCAGGACGAACATTCCGATTACAGGGTGATCGCCGAAGGCAAACCTTACCGCGTTTTGCTGGCAAGTTTAACTTACTTTAAAGCCGAAGCCGGAGACCAGGTAACCATTGTCGTTCCCAAGGACAAGGAAGCCGGCTGGGGCGCGGTTGAAAACGTCATTAAACAGGGGATGTCCTCGGAGAATACCGAACTGGCCAGCCCTTCCAAAACCGATTCGGACGAAACCGAACTCGAAGAATTATAATTTTATGGAACCGCAAATCATCGTGCCTGAAGTTGTCGAGCAAGCGGGGGTAAAAAAATCCAGCTGGGTCGTTCAGTTTTCCAAATTTGTCGTGATCGGCGTGCTCAACACCCTGATTGATTTTGCAATCTTAAATCTTTTAATGTACCTGACGCATACCTACAGCGGGTACAAGGTTATCGGACTGAACGTCATTTCGTTTTCGATTGCGGTCATAAACAGCTATGTTTTGAACAAGTATTGGGCGTTTAAGGACAGCGGCAGCGGAGACCAGGCCAAAAAATTCAGCCAGTTCATCGTGGTCAGCTTAATCGGCGCGGTCATCAACTCACTCGTGGTTTATGCCGTGACTTCTGTCAGCGCACCCGCTCAAATGTTGACGACTATAGCCGGCTACATTCCGGTTATCGGGTCGAAACTTGCTGACCCGGCCGTGTTCTGGGCCAATATCGCCAAGGCCTTTGCAACTGCCGTGGCCCTCATCTGGAACTTTATCGGTTACAAGTTTTTTGTTTTCAAAAAATAACCTCAAGATTAAGGCCGGACCTTTGAGTCCGGCTTTTTTTGTGTTAGAATGAAGAGCCTCAATCTCCAGATTTTTTGATTAATTCCGCCTGAAATCCAAATGTCCAACCTTGTTCTTTATCGAAAATACAGGCCGTCAAAATTCAAGGAAGTCGTAAGTCAAGAACACATCAAAACCACGCTTTCCAACGCCGTGAAGAACGGGCGAATTGCGCATGCCTATTTGTTTACGGGGCCTAGGGGAGTGGGAAAAACGACTCTCGCTCGGATTATGGCCAGAGCCGTGAATTGTCCGAATGTCGTAGACGGCGAACCTTGCAATCAGTGCGAGCTTTGCATTGAACTTTCCAACAACACCAACCTCGATCTTTTGGAAATTGACGCGGCGTCGCACACAGGCGTTGATAACATCCGTGAGATCATTGACCATTTGCAGTTTGCGCCGACCAGGGCCAAATACAAAGTCATTATCATTGACGAAGTCCACATGCTTTCCAAGGGCGCGTTTAATGCGCTGCTTAAGACTTTGGAAGAGCCGCCCAAGCATGCGATCTTCATTTTGGCCACGACCGAAATTCATAAGGTGCCGGCAACCATTGTTTCCAGGACCCAGCGCTTTGATTTTAAGCGCATTGCCATTTCTGATTTGATCTCTTTGATGAAGTTTGTTTGCGACGATTCCGGAGTGAAGATTACTGACCAGGCCTTAACTGAGATCGCGCATTCGGCTGATGGGGGATTCAGGGACGCCTTGTCGCTTTTGGATCAGGCCATTGCCTATTCCGACGGCGAGATCACAGAAACGCTGGTGGAAGAGGTTTTGGGGCTGACGGGCATTAATACTTTGATCGAATTTTTGAATTTGTTGATGGCTAATGATCCGGCCGCGGTAAATTTCATAGCTGACTTGTCGTTTAAAGGCAAGGATCTGTTTCAGTTTCAGAAAGATTTTTTGGAATATTTACGGAAGATCCTGATTGCAAAGCTGGGCGGGGCTGACCGGCTGGAGTATGCCGGCGAAGTTAAAGCGGCCATGCTTGAGCAATCCGGCCGTTTGGAAACGCACAAGCTCATGGAATTGATTGAACTGTTCCAGCAGGCAGGCAGCGAACTTAAGTGGACTGCTATTCAAACGTTGCCTTTGGAATTGGCTGCGATTAAAGCTATTTCGAAAAAAGATCAGAGGGTAGCTGTTAAGAGCGAAGTCGGCGAACCTAAAATTGAAGGCGCAAAAGAAGTTCTTCATTCTGAAAATAGCGAAGGTTTGGCAAAGGTCATGGCGAACTGGAACCAAATTTTGGAAAAGGTCAAAGAATATAACCATTCGCTGATAAGCAGTTTGAAACTGGCCCAGCCGGTGGCACTTCGAAACAATCAGCTGATCATACTTTTCCCCTACAAGTTTCATCAGGATGTAATTGATGCCAGAAAGAACAGGATTGTTATTGATCAGGTGATTGAAGAGGTGACAGGCTTAAAGCTTCAGGTTAAAGCCATCCTGACCAAGGACTGGCAAGAACCTTTGGCAGAACCAACTCCAGATGTAGTGGTCTCGAGTCAGGAAACTACCCCACCCGTAGTGTCCGATCAAATGGATTCCGCTCTCAAAATTATGGGCGGAGAGATAGAAAATTAACAAAAAACCTGACCGAGAGGTCAGTTTTTTATTGGCTGGGACGCAGGATTGATCAGTTTATGATTTTCCCAATTTTTATATTCCCTACTTCTTCACTAAGATTAGGATCGAATGGTCGTATACCGTCCCCAATAGCAACCGGAACCTGTTTAAGTATGATTTCTTTGACCAAGCGATTGCTGATTAAATAATTATTCAAAGTTGGACCACTTGAAACCAGGGCTATAGGGGATAAAGCAATGGCTTCTTCTGGCGATGATACTAAGACATAATCTTTTTTCAGTGCGAAATTTTTATTGCTACTAACAACAATTTTTTGAATAGGAAGGGCCTCAAATGAATCAATCAAATCTTTATCATAACCTTGGATAATCTCGTACGTTTTTCTTCCCATTATTAAAGTGCCGTACTTTTCACAAATTGATAAAAAGTCAGGCCAAAGACTATCCGGAATAAAATCCTCGCTTCCATCTTTGTACGCGATAAAACCATCAGCAGAAATTACATTGTACAAAGTTACCATTAAGAAGTGCTTTAATTAGGTAACGGGAGCTATCTATCAAAAGATAATTTCTCCACGATTAGGGTGAAGAAATTATCTCTGGCTGGGGCGGTAGGATTCGAACCTACGCGTGGGGGCTTCAAAGGCCCCTGCCTTACCGCTTGGCTACGCCCCAATATTTGAATTTGCTTTGTGGTGTGTCCTGCCCGAAGGGCATGGACTACGCCCCATTAAATTAATTTGCTTTTATCGAGTAAATAATACCAATTTTGACCAATATTTTCAATAGAATCGCAAGGCAGTGGTTTATCTGGTATGATTTAAGCAATTAAAGATTTTGTATGAACAAAAAAGCCCTTTTGATCTTTCTCATCTCTACCTTCACGCTCACAATCGCCTTGATCATTGGTGCGAGGTTGTCAGGGTTTTCGTTGGTTGATAAACCAGTCCTTATGGGGCAAATGGCAATAGCCGCGGCCATGTTCATTCCCGGCATTTGTGCCATCCTGACGCATAAATTAGTGCTGAAAAAACCCTTCAAAGAACTGGGATTCAGATTCGGACCGTTCAGGGACTACGTAAAGGTTTATTTTTCAATCGTCGGCTTGTTCGTTTTAACTTATGCCATCACCTGGCTGTTCTTTTTGAAACCTGATTTTACTCTCGCTCCGTTTCTCGCTCAATACGGAATTACCGCGTCCTTGCCCATGTCGGCTCCGGCCATGCTGGGAATTTTTGCAATCATTACGTTTATTGGCGCTCCAATCTTTAATATGATTCCGAGCATGGGAGAAGAGATCGGGTGGCGCGGGTTTTTGCTGCCTAATCTCGAACCCCTGGGCAAAACCAAAGCCGCGTTATTCTCGGGCATGATCTGGGCCTTGTGGCATACGCCAATGATTTTGATTTTAGGCTTCGCTTATGGCAGTCAAATGTGGACAGGCGCGATCTTCCATTTTGTTTTGGTCACAAGTTTGGGCGTTTGGATGGCAAATATCTATTTCAAAAACCGCAGCGTGGTTTTGGCGTCCTTCATCCACGCCGTGTTTAATGCCAATGCCTACGGCGTTTGGACCATGATCTTCGTTTCCGAGAACCGGTTGCTTATTGGCTCCACTGGCATAATCAACGTTTTGCTTGTGTTTATGCTTGGTATTGTTGGGTTGTTGGCAATTAAACGATCATTTCAATCAATCCCTGACATAATTTCCGCCAAATAGTTGTAATATTAGGCAGTTATTGGATTGAAATAACAAGCATATTCTGACAGTATTAGGTGATGGATCCATTACTTACACAAACTGACGAGGATCTGGCAAAAATGGTTCAGGCGGGGGATATCGAGCGATTCGGCGAATTGGTCGAACGCTACGAAAAAAAGCTTCTCCGCTACGGCCGTAAATTCCTATCCAACAGCAACAACCTTGAAGACATCGTTCAGGAGGTCTTTTTGAAGGCTTATCGGAATATCCAGGGCTTTGACGCTTCGAAAAAATTCTCGTCTTGGATCTACCGCATTGCGCACAACGAATTTATCAACGAGCTGAAGAAAAGTTCGCGCACCCAGCTCTCGTTTTTGGAACCCGACTTGCTGGCGCTCCACGCCTCGCCTGAAAACATTCATTCTGATTTGGAAAAGCGCGAGGTTAACGCGATGCTTGAGAAGACCATCGGCTCGCTTGAGCAAAAATACAAGGAAGTGCTCATACTTTATTACCAGGAAGATTTTTCCTACAAGCAGATCGCGGACATCCTTAAAATCCCGATACCGACCGTGGGCATAAGACTATCAAGAGGCAAGCAGAAACTTCGCGAGCAGTATAATAAATTCGACAGCAAACATGGACCAACCTAACGAAACAACCAAACCCCAGGACCAATTTACGAAGAACATCCTGGACAAGATCAAGACCGGGAAGGTGAAAATGCATTCCAGGGCATATTTCATTGGCCAAAGCATTGCCATCCTGTCGGGCATTGTGTTGATTTTGCTGCTCGCGGTTTTAGCCTCAAGCTTTTTGATCTTTACTTTGAAGGCTACCGGAAGAATATTTTTGCCCGCTTACGGGATCAGGGGGATAAGGGCGTTTATCTTGATCTTCCCTTGGATAACCCTCTTGGTTATTGCCGGCTTGGTCGTGATTTTTGAGGTCCTAATCAGGCGCTACGACTACCGGAGGCCGTTCATTTATTCGGTGGGGATCGTACTCTTGATTTTGATCGCGTCCGGTTTGGCCTTGTCATTTACACCTTTGCATTCCGACCTTTATTACCGAGCCGGAAGCGTGCCCATCGCAGGCCAGCTTTATCAGCACTACGGTTCGGAACATCTGGAAAATCTCCACCGCGGGATAGTCAGCGACGTTAGCGGCAATCAATTCAAACTCACGACCAAGGAAGGTGTCTATGAAGTGACTGCCGAACCGTCCGTGTCGCTGATCGGAATTTCAGACGGCGACCGCGTATTTGTCATCGGCCCGGAACAAGGCGAACAGATAAACGCTTTCGGGATAAAAGAAAATTTTAATCCTCATTTTCTTTGGGAGTCGGAAGAATTTACGGAGCACACTGCTCCTCCTCCTTTCCCGCCGCCGCCAGTAATGGTGAAATAAACCCAAAGGTCTTGGTGTAATAATGGTCAGGTTCATTCGATAAATAATACAAGACCTAAAACAGCAGCTTTATTTGTCCCGGAAGCAATGCGTTGCTTTCGGGACATTTTAAAAAGACCAACTCCTTAAAGCTTACAACTTCATGAAAAAATTTCTAATGTCGATTACAATGGGCGGCATTCTGCTGCTCTATGCGTTCTTCAAAAATAGCGGGAATGCAAACCCTATTCAGAATATCGCTCCGGCCTCCGGCAATACTTCTTCGGCCGCAGCCCAGCAGCTCGACACGACGACAACCTACGCGGTTTCTCCCCAAACCTATAAAGACGGACAATATACCGGGCCGACCGTTGACGCTTATTATGGAAACGTCCAAGTGCGGGCAACTGTTCAGAGTGGCAAAATAACGAATGTTCAGTTCTTAAATTATCCGAACGACCGGACCAATTCCCAGATCATAAACGGCCAGGCAACCCCGCTTTTGGCCCAGGAGGCCATTCAGGCGCAAAACTCCGACGTTAATATCGTTTCCGGGGCCACCTTAACCAGCGAAGCATTCATTCAGTCGCTTTACGGCGCCTTAAACCAAGCCCGGACTTAAACCGAGCAAAAAAAATGAAACAAACCAGAATCATAATGGGCATGCCGGTAACGGTCGAGATTCTTGATGCTCATGCTGCCGAAGAGAACATCGAGGAGGTTTTTGAATTTTTCACTTACATTGATAATAAGTTCAGCGTGTACAAAAAGGAAAGCGAGATCAGCCTCATCAACCGCAATGAACTGAAGGAAGAGGATTACAGCGAAGATATGCAAAAAGTGTTGGAGCTTTCCGAACAAAGTAAAAAATTGACGAACGGTTTTTTTGATATCAAAACTCCTTCCGGCAAACTCGACCCTTCGGGTTTGGTCAAAGGCTGGGCGATTAAGCTGGCGTCTGAAATTCTTTCCGCCAAAGGGTTCGGCAATTACTACATCGAGGCCGGCGGGGATGTGCAGGCCAGGCGCGAAGATTTGTCGCTTGAGCCTTGGACCGTGGGGATTAAAAATCCGTTCCAGCAGGATCAGATCGTGAAAATTTTGAATATCAGAAACGAAGGTGTAGCCACTTCTGGCACTTATATTCGTGGTCAGCACATTTACGATCCGTTCAAACCAGAGAAACAGCTGAAAGAAATCGTGAGCATAACCGTGGTCGGACCGGACATTTACCAAGCTGACCGCATGGCTACCGCCGCCTTTGCCATGGGAGATAAAGGAATATTGTTTATCGAATCGCTGCCCGGGCTGGAAGGCTATCAGATTGACCGCAAGGGGATAGCCAGTTACACTAAGGGCTTCAATAATTACGTGAAAACGAATGATTAAATACATCGACGATTTTTTGGACCGGACCACCATGTACCGGCTGGTTTTGTATTATTTGATCGGGCTTATTATCGCCGCCATCGGTTTGGGATTTTTTCACCTTATTCCGTATTCCCCATTCCCCCTGATTTATTCTTCTCTGGTTTTGGTTGCGGCATCGTGGGTTTTCAATAAATTTTTTGCCTGGTTCTTTGATGTTCCGGCCAATCTCGAATCGGTTTACATCACCGCCTTGATTCTGGCTTTGATCATTTCTCCTTTTGACAAAAACATCGCCAGCCAAACTATGTTCCTTATCTGGGCTTCGGCTATTGCCATGGGGTCCAAATTTTTGATCAATCTTAGAAACAAACATATTTTCAATCCGGCTGCCTTGGCAGTCGTTTTAACTTCGCTGATTTTGAAGCAATCCGCCAGCTGGTGGGTCGGCACTTCGTGGATGCTGCCGTTCGTTTTGGTCGGCGGAATTTTGACAGTCAGAAAATTAAGAAGATTTGATGCGGTTATTGCGTTTGTCATTGCGGCTCTGGCCGCAGTTTTGATCCTAACGCCCAACAGGTCTTTGTCCACGTTATCCAATGTGGTCTTGGTTTCGCCGCTGTTCTTTTTGGCTTCAGTCATGCTGACCGAGCCCTTGACCATGCCGCCCGGAAAGGACGGCCGGATTGCCTACGCGATTTTGGTTGGCTGGCTGTTTGCGCCTCAGACACACATCGGCACTTACTATTTTACGCCGGAAATGGCGTTGCTTGTAGGAAACTTGTTCGCGTATGTCATCAGTCCCAAGCAAAGGCAGGCTTTCAAATTGATCGAGAAAAGACGCATCGCTGACGGTGTTTTTGAGTTCGTGTTTAAGAAAGCCTGGCCTGTTAAATTTAAGCCGGGCCAATACATGGAGTGGACCATTGGCGCGGCAAAGTCGGACAGCAGGGGAAACCGGCGGTATTTTACAATTGCTTCTTCGCCGACCGAAGAACGCTTGATTTTGGGCGTGAAATTTTATCCGAAGCCCAGTACTTTCAAAAACACTTTGGCGGCGTTGAAGCCGGGCCAAAGTTTGATCGGCTCGCAGCTGGCTGGAGAATTCACCTTGCCAAAGGATAAGACAAAAAAACTTGTGTTCTTTGCCGGCGGCATCGGAATCACGCCGTTTCGAAGCATGCTTAAATATTTGATCGACAACAATGAAAAACGAGCCATTACCGTGCTTTATGCGAACCGAACAATCAAGGAGATCGCGTACGCCGATGTGCTGGCTGAAGCCCAAGACAAACTCGGCGTTAACACTTATTTTGCCCTTTCGGACAAAAATTCCGTACCCAGTGGATGGAAAGGCCACGTCGGTTATTTTGGTCCGGAACAAATCGCCAGCGCGGTTCCAGATTATAAAGACAGCACGTTTTACATTTCCGGCTCCCACGGATTAGTTGAATCTATTGGCGACATCCTGCTTAGAATGGGAGTCGGCAGAAGCAATATTAAAAAAGATTTTTTTCCCGGCTTGGTCTAATCGTTTCGCATTAGTGCGCTGGCAAAAAAAGTAACAGCAAACTGTTACTTTTATTTGTTTTGCCGTAAAATATACAAGAAGCCTTAAGCAAAAAATATGAACAAAAAAATTGGATTGATAATTATCCTCGTTATTATTGCGGGAGCCGTGATTGGTGTCAGGTTTTGGCTTGGCGGGCCGGAAGATACGTGGATCTGCGAGGACGGCCAGTGGATCGCTCACGGCAGTCCCAGAGACCCCCAGCCAGTCTCGGGTTGCGGGGTTCCCGACCAGATTAACAAACCCGAGCAAAACCAGGATCTGACTGCCAACTTCGCGGAGCACGGAGTTTTAATCAAGGATAACCCCGGGCTTAAGCCGAATGTTTGGTACCTCTCTTACGAAAAGCCCGGACAGCCGGCCTTGTCTGTGCAATTGGACCTCGCTGACTTGCAAACAACTGGATTGACCAAGGGATCTTCCGTGTCCGTTGAGGGGAAGCTTACTGGAAATATCGTTGCCGTGTCTTCGATCAAGCCGTTTGATGTCGATGCGAAGACCAACCGTGTGGTCAAATTGTTCTATTACAACTCGACCAAAGAAATCAAAGAGCAGGGTGAGGCGTGTTCCGAAAAATATTATGATTACCTGCTTCCCGTGCAGAGGACCATTCCTTTGACCAAAACTCCGATCCAGGATACCATCAGCCTTTTGATCAAGGGCGAATTGACCGCTCAGGAAAAGATCAGCGGTCTTTCAACGGAATTCCCCAACAAAAGTTTTTACCTAAAAAGCGCCAATCTCAAAAACGGCGTTTTGACCTTGGATTTTCCGCTAGTCGCAGGATTTACTGACGGCGGCTCGTGCCGAATGGCAATATTGGCCAATCAGATCGTTAAAACCGCCAAACAATTCGAAGAGGCCAAACAGGTTAAATTCTTAAATCCCGAACTGTTCCAGCCGTAAGACTTAAAAAATCGCCGAAGAGGCGATTTTTTGTTATGCTTCACTTATGAAAAAAGCGACCCTTTGTTTATTAATGAAACCCGGGGAAATCCTCCTGGCAATAAAAAAACGGGGATTCGGAGCAGGAAAATGGAACGGATCCGGCGGGAAGATTAAAGACGGCGAAACCATTGCTCTTGCCACCGTGCGAGAACTTAAGGAAGAAATCGGAGTGGCTGTAAAGGACACGGATCTTAAGCCGGTAGCTCGATTTAATTTTTATTTTCCTCAGCGCACCGATTGGGACATGCAAGTTTTTGTTTTTTTTGCCTGGAAGTTTGCAGGCGAACCTTCTGAGTCGGATGAAATGAAACCACAGTGGTTTAAATTAAATGAAATTCCTTTCAGCGAAATGTGGCCGGATGATATGCTTTGGCTGCCGAGAGCGCTCAACAACGAAAAACTAATTGGCGACTTTTGGTTTAGCGGCGACGGCGAAACGATAGATAAGCACAAAATTGAAAGCGTCAGCGAAGAAACATTGCAACAGGCGATCTATGAGAAATAATATCAATCTGGTTGAGGCCGACCTTAAGCGTTGTGCGGACAAAGAAACAGCTTCGAATTTAAGCTGGTTCTTTAAGACTGGCAAGGGCGAGTACGGCGAGAACGACCGATTTTTGGGAATAAAAGTACCAATCCTAAAAAAGTTGGCAAAAAAATATAATGGTCTGTCGCTTCCTGAAATAACAATATTACTGAAAAGCTCCTGGCACGAAGAACGGTTTTTGGCTTTGCAGATCTTAAGGATCAAATTTGAAAAGGCGGACGAAAAGGGGAAGGCCTTGATCGGCAAAATGTACCTAAAAAATACCAAGTATATCAACAATTGGGATTTGGTAGACAGTTCGGCTCTCTATATTCTTGGTCCGCTGTTTTATAAAAAACCGAAAACCATTCTCTATAAGCTGGTTCACTCAAGCGATCTTTGGGAGCGGCGAATCGCGGTTTTGACTACGTTTTATTTCATCCGCGTAGGAGAATTCGAAGATTCGATCAAAATGTGCAAGATTCTTCTGAATGACAAACATGATCTGATCCACAAAGCCATAGGTTGGATGCTCAGAGAAATCGGCAAACGCGACATTGGCGTCCTAAGGAATTTCCTGGACCGCTATTCCTCCAAGATGCCCCGGGTCAGCTTAAGGTACGCCATTGAACGCCTCAGCCCGCTTGAACGGCGCCGTTATTTATTTCGAGCTGCTTGAATAAGACGCTTCGAAAAAACTCGGCATTTTTTGGAGCGTTGGCGTTGTCGTCATTGTTGAAATAAGCGAAAATTTTTCTAGGTTTGAGATCCAAGATCCGATCCACCCAATTTACCAGGGTGGAGTTTTTGTATTTTGACGAAAATAACTTTGGCTGGCCGTGGAAGCGAATATAGAGAGATGAATCAGTCCTTATAGTTTCAGTTGGCCAGCGGGGCGAATCCGAGATGACAAAGATCAGTTTGTTTTTCTTTAAGGTATCGTAGGTTTCCGGTTTCAGCCAGCTTTTATTCCTGAACTCCAGTGCAAAAGCATTTTTATTGAATTCTGTCCGCAAGCGTTGGCAAAAGTCTGACAAAAGGCCCAGGTCAAACTTTAAGTTTGGCGGGCACTGGATTAAGACTGGTCCTAAGTGAGGCCTTAGCAAATTCGTGTTCTCTACGCTGAATTTTAAAGAGTTCCAATCGTCGTCGTTAAGCTTTAATCGCAAGAAGTGAGTAAAAACGCGGTTAAGCTTGCTGGTAAAGACAAAGCCCTTCGGTACTTGCTTGGCCCAGTTCTCAAACGTCTGGGCTTTGGGAAAATGATAAAAGGTGGTATTAAGCTCGACGGTATTGAATTTTGTGGCCAGATAAGGAAGCCAATCTTTTTTTTTGACCTCGGGTGGAAAAAAATCTTTGTTCCAGTGTTTATACATCCAGCCCGAAGTCCCAATAAATAATTTAACGGCCATTTTTGTAATTTAAGTCTTTGTAAAAGTATTGATAAAAACAATCGAATCAGGAATTGGACAAAAAGAAAAAGGGCGACAACGGGGTCACCCTTCGTTTGAAGATCCTTTTTGGCGCCAGATGCTTTGAAGCGCGAAGCCGTATCAACCGCTTCGTTTTAAGAACTTGCGGTAGCTCTGGTTGCGGTACGCGGTCCAAGCGTTTGGCCCATCCTGGTCGTAGATCTGCTTGGCCACGAGAAGGTTGTAGGTGCAGTTCTTGAGCTGCTCCGGGCTGGGGCGCCCTGGCAGGTAGCGGATCTGGGCCACGCCGTAGCTTTGGCCGTAGCGGATGCCGTCCTTGATGAACTGCAGATGGCCGTCTCCCACAGCATCGCATCTTAAGCCTGACTCGGCGCGGAAGACCGCAGTCACGAGGGGCGCGTCCTCTTGGAAGATTCGGGCGATCTGCGCCTCGATCGTTGTCGTATTCGCGAGCTGCTGGATGATGCGGCTGAAGTGTTCGGTATTCTGGGCGAAGGTTCGGGAAAGGGTTTTGCCGAAGCGCTTTCGGCTGTCGATCGCGGGAGTTTTGGAAGGGAACGTCAGGACCAGTACTCCGGCCTGTTCGATCCATTCGTATTCCAACTTTGCCGCAGCCTTGATCTGAACGACGGCCTGGGCAAAGAGATTCGGCTTGGCCTGAACTCCGCTCAGCGGCAGCTCGGGAAGGCTCTGGTCGCTCTGAGCCAAAACAAGATTGCCATGCGAAGGCTTCAGGCTTTCAGACCTGGCGATCGGCACGGTCTTGCTGATGCTCGGGCGCGACGATTCGGGAATGGTCAGAACCTGTCCGACGAGAATGAGGTCGGGGTTCTTGAGGCTGTTGGCGCGGGCGATTGCCGGGTAAAGATTCGGATTCCCCAGCAGCACCTTGGCAATGGCAGACAGAGTGTCGCCGTGCTTCACCGTGTAGGTCGAAACCTGGGCGGCGGAAACCAGAGTGGGGGAAAGCCACAAAAGTATCAAGCAAAGGATCTTCTTCACTTGCTCCTCCTACGTATTCAAAGGTCACGGATGTGACCGAACATATTACGCTATTTATCCCGTTTTGTCAAGGGTAAACCGGGGACTTGGGTTGCAAAAAAAGGAAATTGAAACTAGAATTTTCTATATGGACCAAGAAAACGCGAAAAAGCCATTCTTCAACTTTCAAAGCCCCACTTACGGTTTGGTTGATTTCGGGCAGGTGATTTCCATGCTGATCCGTTATTTCAGCGCTGATCCCTTAAGCGAATACGACCTTATCATCGGTACGGACTCCCTGTCTTCAAGCAACGGGCACGTTGATTTTATTTCAGCCATAGCCGTGCATCGCCTCAAAAAAGGCGGAATTTATTTTTGGACTAGAGTTCCCGAAACCGGAATATTTACGCTTCGCGACAGAATGTACGAAGAGGCCCTGCTTTCAATTCGCCTGGCTGAACAGGTCCTTTCCGTGCTTAAGGCCAAGGATATTACGAGGTTCAACTTAATGATCCATGTGGACATCGGACCGAACGGAGAAACAAAAAAAATGCTTCAGGAAATCGTGGGCATGGTCAAAGGCAACGGATTTTCAGTTATGACAAAACCCGATTCATACGCCGCTTCCTCAGTCGCTGACCGCCACACCTGATCAAATTGGAGAATATAATCCCGCAAGAATGAACAAACCCGCGCAAGTCGCGGGTTTTTTCCACATTTTTAGGTCGTTTATGACGGGCTTTGCTGACAATGGGCAAATGCTTTATGGTATAAAACCAGTTGTTGTTGTCTTCAATATATTTAAAATTACGGCATGGATGCTCAACACATATTTTATATAGTCGCTTCCGTTGTATTGATCCTTCTGGGGATCGCTTTGCTCATTTTTTTCTTCATCTCGATCGCGCTTCTGAAAATGCTGCGTACTGTTCAGAGTTTTTTGGAGGAAGGGAAAGACCGCCTGGATAAAGTGGCTCGCGATATTTCAGATTATTTTGCTTTTCGGACCAAAACTTGGGGCGCTACGACCGCTATTACGACCATCTTCAGGCTGATGTCAAAAATTATCTTTGGGAGAAGTTGATTATGCATTACCATCACAGAGCAAAATGGGGAATAGGAGTATTCGGCTTTATGGTCGGGGCCTTGACTTGGGCCGCGTTTGGGCCTAAGATTAAACGTCGCCTGGGAAGAAGCCGGGCGTGGCAGGAACTGAAAAACGAGGTTATGGAGGAATCCCGAAGGGTTAAAGATCTGACTCAAAGCCGTTACGAACGCATCGTGGACGATGTCGGGCAGAAATACGGCAAGGTCCGCAATATTTCGCAAAACGAGCTTAAGGATTTGCTTTCTGACCTTAAGCTGAACTGGAATAAGATCAAGGATGCATGGAGATCAGATTCTAACCATACGCCGGATGACTTCGATTCATCCGACGGCCAAGAGGAGGTGATTTAATTGAACATTATCCTTTGGATAGTTTTCGGGGGAATCGTCGGCTGGCTGGCAAGCATTATCATGCGGACCGACGCTGAGATGGGTATAGGTGCCAATATCATCGTTGGCATTCTCGGCTCGCTTCTCGGCGGCTGGATCGCAACCTTGTTCGGCGGCCCTACAGTTTCCGGATTCAACCTGCCAAGCTTCCTCGTTGCCATTCTGGGCGCAGTCGTTCTCCTGGCCATTGTCAGGGGATTCAGGACGCCGGTTGGCAGAGGATTGTAACAGGCACTAAGTAATTGACCAATCATCATATGATCGATTTGACAGAAGCTCCCCAAGAGATCGAATACCATCATTACCACGAGCACGTCTCTCACGCTAAAAAGAGCGGCTGGCTCGTAACGCTTTTGGTCATTGCGGTTGTCTTTGCCTTTGCCGCTGCAGGATTTGCCTTTCTCGAAAATCGATCAAAAAAGCCCGTTGAGATAAGACCGGCTAACAACTCCAGCACCACAGTCCCCAGTAGCAGCGCTGCCGGATCAACACCATAATCAAAATCCCGCCCAAGTTGGGCGGGATTTTTTGATGTCCGTTTTTACCATTTTAAGATGGACTTCAGCCGTTGCTCAATCACGGGTTTTGGAGCAGCTCCGACCATTTCCCCGATGATCTTTCCTTCCTTGAAGACCTTGAGCGAAGGAATGCTGAAGATCTGGTATTTCATGGATGATTTCGGATTCTCGTCGACGTTCAGCTTTCCGACCCGAAGCTTGTCCTTGTATTCGTCGGCAAGCTCTGACACGGCCGGCGACACCATTTTGCATGGCACGCACCATTCTGCCCAAAAATCAACGAGCATCGGCTTATCGGAAGCAGCGACCTCTTTCTCAAAATTATCGTCTGTGAGCGTAATTTCCATGGATATCCTTTCCCGTTCCTTAAGGAACATGCCGCCATGAATATTTTAGCCTTGTTATTATAAATCCCGATCACTATTCAGTCAACGAATTGCCCTGATTCGATTTTTTTAGTAAAATATTGGCATCAAGAGTTTGAAACTTCAGTTAATCGGAAACAAATGCCAGTAAAAAATCTTGCCTTGGTCTTAGTCGCTGCGGCGGGACTTGCAATTCCCGGCCGATCTGTCGACTATCAGTACGGGCATGTTCAAAAAAAAGTCCTTGGTGTAAGCACGGAATCGCTGGTTCAAAACAAACTTTCTTCCGCCCCGGAATTTGCCAATGTCGCTTTGCCGCCGCAGTTGACCGCGACCTCGGCCATGGCCTTTGATCTGGATTCGGGCACAATCCTTTACACCCATAATTTCGACGAATCTGTGGGGATCGCCAGCCTGACTAAGCTTATGACGGCTCTGGTTGCCTCTGACATGATCAAGCCGCAGGACATTGTGACTGTTCAAAAGTCGGACACTTTGGTCGTCGGCAATAATATGGGGTTGGTTCCAGGGGAGCGGATTACTGTCCGCGATCTGGAAAAAGGCATGCTGATTCTTTCGGCCAATGACGCTGCCAAAACTTTGGCTCGTTTTTCCGCGGGCACGGAGGAGAAGTTCATTGAACTTATGAATCAAAGAGCAGCAAAAATGGGACTGGGTTCCAGCCGGTTCAGCAATCCTGTGGGACTCGACAGTCTGGAGAACTATTCCACGGCCCATGACCTGTCGGCGATCGTAAAAGAGTTCATGAAGCACTCTGATTTGGCGGACATTGTCAAAACAAAAGAAGCTACGGTCTATTCCCTGGATTACAAGACCAGTCATCAACTTAGAACGACCAACAAGCTACTGCTCGACAATCCTGACGTTTTCGGAATAAAGACCGGTTACACTTCCATGGCTAAAGGGAATTTGATCTCCTATGTCGTTAAAGATAACGCCAGGGTCGTGACCATTGTCCTTGGAAGCGACAACCGGGAAGACGACGCCACAAAGCTTATCGACTGGGTTTTTGCCACTTACCAGTGGTAAATTGACGGCGCTCAATCGATTTTGTCCTACTGCTCACAATATGGTATAATCAAGACGATTTAATCGTCTTTTTTCATTTGAAATAAAAATCAATGACGCAATTACAAGGATTGGTCAAGATCTTCTCTTTGGCAGCCATTTCTTTCGTCGCTGCCATGGCTTTAACCCCGGTTCTGACCAATTTTCTTTACAAATACAAGATCGGGAAGCAGATCAGAGCGGACGGCTCAACCCCGGTGTTCAGCCAGCTGCATGAAAAAAAGCGTGGAACGCCGACCATGGGCGGCATTTTGATCTGGTTTACGACCATTGGCTTGGCTGTGATCTTTTGGGTCTTGGACAGGCTTTTGCATCTGAATTTCTTTCACGGCTTGAATTTTTTAACCCGGCAGCAAACGCTGTTGCCTTTGGGCGCGCTATTTGCCAGCGCGATTTTGGGCCTGGTTGATGATTACTTAGGTATTAAAGGCATTGGAGCCAAGGGCGGAGGCTTAAGGGTCAGGTTCAAACTGCTTTTGTACACCCTTATTGCCTTGGTGGGCGCATATTGGTTTTACTACAAGCTGCAATTCGACGTCATTCATATTCCCGCACTCGGCAATTTTACGATCGGCTGGTGGTATATCCCGCTCTTTATTTTTGTCGTCATCGCAACCAGCTTTTCCGTGAACGAAACCGACGGGCTCGACGGCTTGGCCGGCGGCGTTTTGGCAATCAGCTTTTTCTCGTACGGCTTAATCGCGTTCACCCAGTCGAAATTTGAACTGGCAGCGCTCGCCGCTGTTTTGGGCGGAAGCCTGCTGGCTTTTTTGTGGTTCAATATTTATCCTGCCCGGTTCTTTATGGGGGACACGGGATCAATGGCTCTGGGCACGGTACTCGCAGTCATGGCTTTTTTGACGAATTCAATTATTGTTTTGCCTTTGATCGGATTTGTCCTGGTGCTGGAATCGCTGTCAGTGATGCTGCAAATCACCAGCAAAA
>JBLMZH010000066.1:0-10086 GCA_050258715.1 Acidobacteriaceae bacterium | reverse complement strand
ATTGACGAAGCGCTTTTTCGTTGAAATAAATGTTCTTATCAGTTATAATTGATTGGAACTTCCAACGAAAACGAAAGGGTGCAAATGAAGAGATACGCTTCGTCGCTTAAATTGGTAGGATTGATTCTGGCGATTGCAGCCTTAGGGCTCATCCTTTTCGCCTTAACGTCCAACACCTTACCAAATCAATAACTTTGTTTAATCTCCCCGTGCTTCAAGGACTGCGGTCCGACCTGATCCCATCCCGAACTCAGAAGTCAAACGCAGTACCGCTGATGATACTTAGGTTTTTAGGCCTATGGGAAAGTAAGCAGTGCGGGGTTTTTAATTTGCCAATTTTTTGATTATACTCGGCCGCAATTTCTAAGGACGCAAAAACCTTCTATTAAAACGCACACGAATGTAGGTTTTTACTCACGCATTAATTTCTCGAGAAATTAATGAGTGCCTTAGAATTGCGGCCTTCGTTTGTAAAAAATTGTCTTGAGGTGGGATGGGGGAAGTAGGAAGAGATTTAATGCGGGGTTCCCGTTACCCCTTCCCCCCTTACTCCCATTCCACCCTTAAGCGGCCGTTTTTGTTTGCCTAAAAATCATTAAGATTGACCTGCCTCGTTGCTTTAGCTACTATGGAATAGCAATTAACTTAAAAATAAATGCCAGAACGAGGAGAAGACCCAATAATTCCTCCACAAGAAGGTTCCCAGGTCACGCCTGAGGAACAGAAAAGGATTGAAGACAGCGGGGCGGAGTTTGAAGCTAAGAAAGAGACGGCTCAGGCCAGCCGGCAAAGGAAACGCCAGCCGGAAGGGCGTCCGGCTAAGATTAAAATGGATCAAAACAAGATAGCCGGGATGGGTGACAAAGAGCAAAAGTCCAGGATCCGCTCGAGAATTGCCAAAATGGAAGAGCCTGTCAAAACCGAACCCTCAGATTTTGCGCAAAGCTTTGAAGTAAAGAATGACCCGGTGGCAATTGGCCTTGGCAAAACCGAAAAGTTTATTGATAAGTTCAAAAGATGGATCAAGGGCAGTTAATACAAAACCGGCTGATTAGCCGGTTTTTTGTCGTCCTGCATTTTTTATACGTCCTTGTTTTTTCCGCTGTTTATGCTAGAATGTTTGCCTTAGCGACAACTCAAACGGAGGTCAGATGATGCCTGAATTCAAGGGTTTGGCCGAAGGCTGCGTCTTCTGTTTCGGCGCGGCGTCCTTCAAGGAAGCGGTCGAAAAGGTGGCGGAGTTCTACAAGATCTCCTTTCCGATCGACCCTGTCGAGTACGCCGCAATTCGAGGTGAAGGAATCTTCGAGGCCGACGAGCAGTCTCATCCCATCTACCCCGGAGTGATCTGCAAGCGCTGCGGCATCCCCATGACCATGGTATCCCGCGATCAGTCGGTCCGCCGCTACAACTGCTTCCTCTGTCATTCTGTCAGCGAAGTCGACTGCTCGACCGGATGGCAAAGGACTGAGTGCCCCTGCGTCTCGCGAGCGGCCGCGGTCCGCATGTAAACCATCAAACCGACACAAGAACTCATCTGAATAAAAGAACCGATTTCCTGCAACAGGAAGCCGGTTCTTTTTCGTTTCGTTAATGTGTGACCGTGATCGTGATTGTTGCCGTCGCGATTTGGTTGCCGCTTAAATTTTTGGCTACGAAAGTGATCGTGTATTGGCCGTTCCCGCTCCAGGTCCAGGGAGAAAGATCAATCAGCGATTCTTTGTGCGGATAGTCCGTGCTGTTGTTTTGCATGAGATTCAAGGTTCCGCCGTCAACCTGCCAGTACATATTGTAAGTGCTGACGTCAGCGCCGGTAAGCATGGCCTTAAACGGCTGCAGCCCTGACACTGATACGCCGCTGCCCGGCCACCAAATATTTATTTGTCCGCCCGGTGCAGGCGTGGGGGTCGGAGTCGGCGTCGGAGTTGGCGCGGTCGAAGCGCTTATGGTCGCGGCTGAATTTTGCCAAAGGTAAAGCGATGTCCAGCCGGAAGAAAAGACCCCGAGTTTGATCGAATAATTTCCCGCAGTTGAAGGCGTGAAATTAAGGCTGTAGGTTTGCGATTGTCCGGCCGCGAAGCTTTGATTGTCAAAGACTTTTTGGAAGACTTGTTGGTTGGAGGAATTATAGATCTCAGCGTCAATAATTATGCCCGAAACGGCCTGGCCTGAATTCGTGATCGTACCCGTTACGGCGGTTGCGCTGTTGGTTTGGACGGGATTCGGAGAAACCGCGGCATTGGCGCTAAAGTTGGGAGTTCCGGAAGGGGGAGGCGTTGTCCCGCTTCCACCACTTCCAAACCAGTTGCTCATGATCGTCTGAGCCGGCTTGTTTTGCGGCGTGTATTGGTTGTCGCCCGACCCTCCCGCGCCCGGGTTGCTGCTCCATCCCCACATGCTTACTCCCCCGAAGCTGGGGTCGCTGTTCCAATAGCTCATCAAGACCTGGTAAAGATTGGCTTGTTCCGTCAAGTCAACGTTGTTATTGCTCCACCAGTCAAAGGGGGTGTAACGGTCGTTGGCCATGCTGCGGTATCCGACTTCGGTAAAGGTGACGGTTTTGCCCGTTTGCTGCTCGAGCGGCGCGATATCGCTGCTCCTGATCGAATTCCAAGCCTGGGTCAGGCTGTTCACGTCGTTTGAAGCGGTTGAGAGCGGCCAATAAGCGGATATGCCGACGTAATCGAGCGACCCCCAAAATCCGATATGGGCTTTTTCGTTGTTCCAGTCGCCGCCGCCCCAGTTGGCGCTGTAGGTCACCCGACCCTTGAAGACCGTCCTTAGGTTTGCGATCATGGTCTGCCAGAACTGCGTGTTCGTGGTATTTTGCGTATAGGTCGACATATCAATGAGCTCCGTGCCGATGACAAAATCCTCGGCTCCGTGCTGCTGGGCGATAGTCCCGAAATGGTTGATCATATTGCCGTAAGCCGTAAACCAGCCGCTGCGGTCGGATGGATTGATGTTTGCCCGCCAGTCGCCGCTAAAGGTTTCGAGATGCGGCTTGATTGTAACCTTGAGCCCCAAGGAATGTGCATAGTCAATAGCGCTCCCAAGCGAGGCGTCGGTGGGCGTGTTCCAGCCGGCCTGAATATCGGTGGAAAAAATGTTTGACTGGTAAAAGGGGACGATGAGCGTCACATAATTGGCGTGCTGGGCTGCCAGGTTTTGCAGCGACTGTTGAAACGACGAACTGGAAAAGTCAGCGTTTCCCGAAGGAACGATGCTGGCCGATTTCTGCCAAGTCGCCGTTGACGCGGCCGCGGCTCCGGCGTTGGCAAAACTTATAGAAATCGCGGCAATCAAAGCCACGATCATTGTCAATTTCACAGAAAATTTAGATTTGATCATAATTTGGCCCTCCGGTTTATAAATAAGCGGACGATCAAACTTTATTATTAGGAAAAATATAAAACGGGGTCAACCAAAGCTTGGCACAAAAAACCGGATTTTGCCCTAAGAAGGGAAGTTGACTGTTTAATTCCTTCGTCCTAAACTTGATTTGAAAGCAATATTTTTTCCGTTTATTATGGCCGAAACAAGCCAAGAAGAACTTGGGGATGAAAACCATCCGGAATTGATTTCGGATGTTGAAAAGTCGTTCTATACCCTCCAAAATAATCTGACCCGCGACGCAAAGAACATTATTTGGAGCTTCTTGAATCTGGCCAAATCCCGCTATCCCGACTCGACCCGAAAGCAGGAATGGAACGCTTTGTTAAAGAACCTGCAGGGCATTATCCTTGATTTTGACAACGATTTGGGCGAGATCTCGGAAGTTAAGCTTCAGGGCTTGCAGCGCAACGCCCATGAACTAAGGAAGGCAGAGGAAAAAGAAACCGCTTCAGACGAAGAGGAATAGGCGTGAAAACGCCGGTTCAAACCCTCCATTGGGTTTGTTTTTTATTCGTATTTTCCCGCTCATTGGCCGGATTTGACGTGAAAAACGCCAGGGAGTAAACTTTGATGTGACGCAAATAATCAATAAACGGAGCGAAATAAAAATATGTTTGATGAAGGCAACTATGGTCGGCCCATGTACGAACGTTCTGACTCCTCGGATCGCGAGGACGAGATGGACCTTGGACCTGAGACCAATAGCGAGCAAAAAGAATCAAGCAACGAAGAATTGGTGGAAGAGGTTCGGAAAAAATTCAAAAGGCTGGCCGATCATCTGGATGAAGATATCATTTCGATCGTCAATTCGATATTGGATGAAATTGACAGCCATTACAACCCCGAAGACGACCATGATAAATGGATTGCCGTGCTAAACGAGCTCGACGGCATATACGGCGACTTCAAAGCCGGCAACTACGATCTGGCGGAAAGCAAGCTTATTGACCTTCAGGAAAAAGCGTCCCAGATGGCATAAAATGATATGCGCGTAATTGCCGATCTCCACATCCATTCCAAATACTCCCGCGCCTGCAGCCAGGACCTGACTCCCGAAAACATCGGGCTTTGGGCTGACAAAAAAGGAATCTCGGTGATCGGTTCGGGGGATTTGACCCACCCGCTTTGGCGTTCGGAACTTAAACAAGCGCTTGTTGAAGATAAGCCCGGGCTTTATAGGCTCAAGAGCCAGGCCGCCCGAGCTTATTTTTTGCTGTCAGTCGAGATTTCTTCGATCTACAAGCAAGGGGACAAGGTTCGGCGCATCCACAATCTTTTGCTCGTTCCAAATTTCGAAGCGGCGGAACGGCTCGTGCGCGAACTCGAATCGCTGGGCTGCAATCTCAAATCTGACGGGCGGCCGATCACGGGACTTTCTTGCGACCGCTTGGCTTACGTTGCGGAAAAGGCTGATCCGCAAATCGTAATTGTTCCGGCTCACGTTTGGACCCCGCATTTCGGGTTATTCGGTTCGATGTCCGGCTTTGATTCGATCGAGGAAGCCTTTAAGGACCATTCGGGAAAAATATTCGCCTTGGAGACAGGATTGTCTTCGGATCCCGCCATGAACTGGCAAGTTTCGAAAAATGACCGCTTGAGTCTCATTTCGAATTCGGACGCGCACAGCTTAAGAAAGATCGGCCGCGAAGCTAATGTGTTCGAGATTGCCGAAGACAAATTGTCGTTTTTAGAAATTATCAGGATCATAAAACAGCGCGGTCGCAGTGAATTTTTATTCACGATCGAGTTTTTTCCGGAAGAGGGAAAATACCATCTCGACGGACATGCTGACTGCAGCTTTAGCGCTCAACCAAAAGAAACTGACCGGCTGAAAGGAATTTGCCCGAAGTGCGGGAAAAAGCTCTTGGTTGGAGTTTTAAATCGGGTCGACCAGCTGGGTGATCGCGAATATGGGGCCAGGCCTGAAACAGCCGTTCCGTGTAAGAGCATCATTCCTTTGGAGGAATTGATTGCTGAAACTTATTCGACCGGGGTCGGGAAAAAGGTTTTGGCCATGTACGATTTTATGACTTCGAAAAAACCGGAATTTGAAATCCTCCTTGACCTTCCGCGGGAAGAGCTCGAAAAAATTTCGGACGAAGCCATTGCCGAAAGCGTGATCGCGGTCAGAGAAGGTCGGGTTAAGATCGAGGGCGGCTATGACGGCGTATTCGGCAAGATCGAAGTTTTGACCAAAGAAGGTGCCAGGCAAGCAAAGAGAGTTCAGGCGGATCTGTTTTAAAAGATTATTAATATTAAAGCTGAAACAAAATGCAAAACCTCAGCAATATTTCTCATCATCTATTGGAGATCGCCAAACATGCCAGGGTTAAGGCTCTGATTGTTTCTGATTTGAAGTTGATCTTGGAATTGGCCAGACACAATCCCAGAATCAAGCTTGTCTTTGTGGCCAAGGATGACAGGCATTTTAAGGGTTTAAAAAAACCGATCAAGGGGATAGTCACTGACAAGGATTTAGCCGCAGCTTTAAAGCACCAAAGAATCGTTGAGCGGGGATCGTGGTACATGCACGCTGAAAGCAACAAGCATGTTTGCATCAATTTGATGAGTTAGGGCTTAGGTTTATTGGTAAAAAGGAAAATTAAAAACCGGTGCTATCACCGGTTTATTGCTTTATACTAAGTCCTCATCCTAACCCCTATAAACAACATATAAATCCGAAACATTCGCTTCGGTGGGTCCGGTGTACATCAGTTCTTTGCCCAGTTTTTGAAAAAGTCCGTAGCCGTCATAATTGTTCTGATATTGAATGGGATCAATTCTCATTTTTTGCGCGCGCAAAACCGTATTGTAATCAAGAATGACTCCGGCGCTGTCGCTGTTATCAAGGCCGTCGGATGCGATCCCGCCAAAGGTCAAACCCGATTGGATATGGCTCATCATTTCCATGCCGAGGTACATGTTTCTCCCTCCCGTGCCGCCTTTTTTGGTCACAACCAAATGGATCTCGCCGCCGGCAATGACCACCGGCGCTTCTTCCGTGGCTTTGATCAGTATTTCCGCAGCCGTAGCCGGCTCGTCGTAAAACTGCGTGCTTAAAACCTTTGTTTTAAGCCCCAGTTCGCGGGCGCGCTCCTTGATGGCCGCAATTGCCGTTTCGTTGGAGACCACGGGCAAATTGGTGACATTTTTAAAGAATTTGTCGTCTTTCGGGGTTTCGTTAAGGTCGAATTTGCCCAGCTCGTATTTTTCAATGATCTTTTGCGCGTCCTCAAGCGTGGTCGAATCCTTGTAGGTCGGGCCAGAAGCGATCAGGCTGTAATCGTTTCCGGGAACGTCGGAAAAGATCAAGCTGACGACTGTTGCCGGGTAAAGGATTTTGGCCAGGCCGCCGCCCTTAACCTGCGAGATGTGCTTGCGAATTAGGTTCAATTCTCGAATGTCCGCTCCGGTCTTTAAAAAAACATCGTATAGGCGTTCCGACTGCCGGCATTCGCTTAAGGGCCAGCATAAGAGCGATGACCCGCCGCCGGAAACAAGTACAATGACCAAATCTTTTTCGCTGATCGTCTCCGCCACCTCCACGATCTTCTGCGAGACTTCGATGTTCTGCATGGACGGTTTCGGATGCGTGCCTTTGTAAATCTTGATGAAGTTTCCGGGCATTTCGGTAAGCCCTATCCCGATGCCTTCGCTGATATTGTCGCCCAGGACTTCTTCCAAAGCTTGGGCCGCCCGGCCCGATGCCTTGCCGAACCCGATGACGATGATCCGCTCGAACTGCGAAAGTTTGAATTTTTTATTTTTGATCCTGAGATGCTTTCCGTCGAGCACGACCGCTGATTTGATTATGGCTTCGGTATCGATGGCCTTAAACGCCGCTTCGGCAAGTTCCAAAACGACCTTGCGGCCGTTATTGAAACCTATGTCGGAAGTGTTGGTGATCCATTGTTGGCGCATGCTATTTTGTAACGTTTACCAAAGACTGTTTTAAATATCCGCTGATGTTGTCAGTGGTTGTCTGCATTATTTCCCGCTTGGCCTCGTCAGTGAAGAATGCAATATGGGGAGTGATCGCCACCTGCGGATAGTCGATGAGCATGTGATCCTCAAGCAGAGTTTTGATCTGATCGGAATGCAGTGCTGTCAGTTCGTTGCCGCCGGTGATCCGGGTCCATTCTTCCTTAAGCTCCCGTTCTCCTTCCAGCACATCAAGGCCGACTCCGGCCAGAATCTTTTCTTTAAGCCCCAAGAGCAAAGCCTCGGTCTTAACGATTTCGCCGCGCGCCGTGTTGACCAGAAGGGCTCCGGGCTTGAACAGCCTGATATTGCTTTCGTTGATCAGATGATGAGTGCTCTTCATGTAGGGGACGTGGATGGACACGATATCGCACTTAGGCAGGAGCTCTTCCAGGCCAAGATAAGCAAATCCCAGCTCTTGAGCCTTCTTTTGGTTGGGGTAGGGGTCAGTGGCCAAAACCTTCATTTTAAAGCCGTTAATGGCCATTTCCGCGACATTAAGGCCGATTCTGCCCGTGCCCACGATTCCGAGCGTTTTGCCCATGAGATTAAAGCCCTTAAAGTGGGAAAAATCGAAGTCGTGATTTTCTTTAACCTGGTGGTAAGCCAAAAAAGTTTTGCGGCTTAAGCCCAGCATTAAGGCAAAAGCGAATTCCGCGACAGTGCGGGAGCCGTAAGCCGGAACGTTGCAGGTCACAACACCTTTTGATTTGGCATAGGCAGTATCGATATGGTCAAAGCCGGTCGAGCGCGTTGTGATGAATTTAAGCTGCGGCAGCTTGTCTAAGACATCCTGTTTGATTACTGAATTGATGAACACGGAAATTATTTCGCACCCTTGAGCGTCGGCGACGTTTTCGATGCCAAGCTTGTCAGTTGAAAATTCAACCTCGGCTTTGGACTCTTTTATGATCGGCTCTAAAAGTTCGGTTAAGACCGCCTGTTCCCCGTCGCCGATCTCGAAAAATTTGATTTTCATTTTGGTTTAAGGATTAATTATTTCTTCGATTTCCAAAAGCCGGTCGTATTTGCTCAGCCGTTCGCTTCTCGAGACCGACCCGAATTTGACCTGATCCACGCGCATGGCCACGGCCAGATCCGCAATGAACGTATCCGCCGTTTCTCCGGAGCGGTGGCTTAGCACGGCTTTAAATCCGTTTTGGTAAGCCAGAGAAATCGTATCAATGGTTTCCGAGAGCGTGCCGATTTGGTTCGGCTTGATCAGAATTGCGTTCGAGGCCTTGGCTTCGATTCCGGTTTTCAGGCGCTTGGCATTGGTCGTGTAAAGGTCGTCGCCCACGATTTGGATCTTGCTTCCGAGCTGCTTGGTAAATTCCGTCCAGTCGGCAAAATCGTCCTCGTCCAACGGGTCTTCAATGCTGATGATCGGGTAGCGATGAACCATTTGTTTGCAATATTCCGTCAGGGAGGCATTGTCCAGTTCTTTGTTGTCCTTTTTCAAAAAGTATTTGCCGTCCTTGTAAAAATGGGACGAAGCCATATCGAGGGCGATAAAAACGTTTTCTCCGGCTTTGTATCCGGCCTTTTCGATGGCTGAAACGATCAGGTCCAAGGCATCGGTATTGCTTTCAACCGGAGGGGCAAAGCCTCCTTCGTCGCCGACGGTTGTCGGCAGGCCCTTGTCTGAGATTATTTTTTTCAGGGCATGAAAAATTTCGGAGGCCGCTCTCAGCCTCTCGGAGAATTTGTCCGAAAGTTTCGGAACAACCATATATTCCTGAAAATCCGAACCGTTGATGACGTGCGCTCCGCCGTTGACGATGTTAAACATGCCGTAGGGCAGGAACAGTTTTTCGCGCTTGGGCGAGAGATTGGAAAGGTAAACAAAAAGTTCCAGCTTTTCGGACTTGGCCTCGGCTGCGGCAACTGCCAAGGAAACCGCCAAAATGGCATTGGCTCCGAGTTTGGATTTGTTTTCGGTCCCGTCGAGCTCGATCATGGTCTCATCGATCGTCCGCTGTTCAACCGCGTCCCGGCCCTTTACCGCGGGGAAAATTATCTCTTCGACGTGCCGGACTGCCTTAAGGACCGATTGCCCGCCGTAAACCTTCGGGTCATTGTCCCGAAGTTCGAACGCTTCGTATTTGCCCGTGCTCATGCCGCTCGGCACCCCGACTCTTCCAACGCTGCCGTCCGTCAAAATAACATCAGCTTCCACCGTAGGGTTGCCGCGGCTGTCCAGGATCTGCCTGGCCTTGATCTTCTCGATTTTCGCCATTGTTTTTATTTCAGAAACGAATTTTAAGTGGCTTAATTATAACATAAATGAAGTAAAATTCTAAGCAATGGATGGTAATAAATTGGGAAGTAATAAATTGTAAAAGGTGGTAATAAATAGTAATGAATAGTAAGGTAGTAGTAAGGAAGTAGTAAGGTAGTAGTAAGGTAGTAGTAAGGGATAGGAAGTGGCAAAGAGGTGTATTCCTTATAATTTCTTACAACTCATTACCACCCTTACCACCCCTTACAACTCATTACCATCTTAACTATTTACCACCCCTTCCGCCCCTTTCAACCCATTACTACCCCTTGCATTTTATTACCATCTATTACTTTTATTACAATCCATTACTATCTATTCCCTTTATCTTTTTGCTATACTTAAACCATGAAAAAAACGAAAATAATCTGTACCTTGGGGCCCGCTTCCCAAACCGTTAAGATGATCACGGAAATGGTCGAAAACGG
>JBLMZH010000065.1:0-3677 GCA_050258715.1 Acidobacteriaceae bacterium | reverse complement strand
GCTTCCTCGCGGTACATGGGAGTTCTAGGCTTTGAGGTTTTGACAATGATCGGCCCGAACTTACCGCAGGTTTGTTGGTCGACCAAAGCGTTATGGAACCAGTCGATGCAAAGCGTGTTGTATACGGTTTCCATAGTATTGGGAAGATGCGCGGCGATGATGGCGTCGATTTCGATGACCCAGGCCGTATTGTTCGGGGCGACAGTCGGGGTCTTTTTGCCCCAGGGAACCTCTAATCCCAAATTTTGCACATCAATCATCTTAAACTCAAGCTCGCTCGGAGAAATTTCGACAACCTTGCCCTGTTCGTTCTTAAAGTCCTGCTTTGCGTATTCGTTGTATCGGACGTCAGTATCTTTGTTGATCTTGAGGTTCCAAGGACCCACGCCGTCAGTTGCACTCCCCGCGTCGACATAATTGTAAGATAGGCTCCCGGTCGGGCAGGAAGCGGTTCCCGGCGCGTTGCTGCGGCAGGCAGGCAATAGATTGCTGTTGAAAGTATCGCTGACCCTTGTGATCTCAGCCGGCGCATCGCTTGGAGGCTGGATGTTCAAAATCGACATCCTGAAGCGCACTAAGTCGCCGTCCTTGATCTTGCTCGGATCGTACGGCAAAAAAGTGTAAGGACCGGTCGCGGGCAGCGGAGAGGAAACATAGCCCGTGATCTGTTTCAAAACTATCGGTCTCGGAACGCAATTGCGGATGTAACCCGACGCAATATTCGAGTAAGAACTCTGAGGAATGGGGACCGTTGTCACCGCAGCCACGCGGTAATAATAGTTCCGGTCGAATGAAGTCATTGTCGTGTCGGTAAACGAAGTCGTGTTGGCCGGAAGCGTGCTGATCAAAGTCCAGGTGGCCTGATCTATGCTTCGGTAAACTTCATAGCTGGTTTCTGTGGTGGCATTGTCAGTCCAGGTAAGCCTGGCTTGTTCGCAGGTTGAATTGCTTAAAGAAAGATTAGTCGGCAAAGGCAGCGGAATAATCTTGTACTTGACGGTAAAGTTGATGGCCGGAACAACCCTTACTCGGGCTGAAGAATTGGCAGTACCGTTTCCTGAGCAGGCAATGCTGAAAGTAGTCAGTGCGTTTATCGGGCCGGCTGATACGCTGTCGTTCCTGGTTGACCAGGATCCGACACTGGGCGAACTTGTGATCGAGCAACCGCCCGAAGCGCCGGTCGATGACCAGGCCACGGTAACGTTATTGCCAGCGCCAATCGCTGCGTCCTTTACCCCGTTAACCGTAATGTTCGCCGTCGGTCCGGTGACGTTGATCGCCACTGAATCCGTCCGGGTTCCCCCGGCACCGGAACAAGACGCGGTATAGGTTACAGGCAGCTGCAGCGCGCCGGTTGAAAGGTCTGCTGCAGGATGCTGGGTTCCATACCAAATGGTTCCGTCCTTAGTATTGGTGACTGTGCAATTATCGCTGTTTGAGGAGGACCAAGTAATGTAAGCGCTGCCGTCAGCCGGTACGGTCAAAGCATCAAGGCCGTTGGCTTTGATGTTGACACTTGGAGGGGGCGGCCCGCAATTTACCACGTTTACTGTCACGCTGTTAAGTATAACCTCCCTCGACCAATTTTTCGAATAGCCATAAAGGGTGTAGGTATGCGAACCAAATGACGGGTTGTCAGTTACAGTCCCTCCGCCTACTCCACCTTCAACATCCCATCTTTTAGTCACCCAGTTGCTTCCATCCTTTTTTATAATGAGGTTGGCAGCGCCCTTGGTTGAATAAGTCAGGGTAACCGGGGCCGCTTCGCAAACATTTCCTCCTCCTGAAAGGGATCCTTTAATACCACCCCAAAAATTTTGATGAACTATTACTCTTCCGGGGGGTTGCCAATAACTATTAGTCCCCGGCCCAACCGCCTCAATTCGAAAATTATATGGGTCCCAATAGTCCCACCAAGCCGAACAGCCAGAAGGAGGCCCGGTAAACTCCAAGGCATTAGTATCATCATCATAAACACTGACATAATTTCCATTCGGAACATTGGTTGTTGACCAACAAATTTGCATGCGCTGTGGATTATTCGTTGGGTCATCTTGATTCATTGTAAGCGAATTAAGATGCGGCCGACGGCCATAAACTATTATGTCCGAGTTGGTGTAAATATGACCGACTGTGATATGAACAGCGCCGCCAGAAGCCTGACTCATCCATCCGCCCATGTCCATTGTCAAAGTATAATT
Source organism: Acidobacteriaceae bacterium (assembly GCA_050258715.1). Lineage (GTDB taxonomy): Bacteria > Patescibacteriota > Doudnabacteria > UBA920 > O2-02-FULL-48-8 > JBLMZH01. The sequence continues at coordinate 1,476 of JBLMZH010000065.1, read as the reverse complement.
GCCACTCGCTGGTACATATGTGCTGCCTGGGCGGAAAGTCGTGCAGTTAACCTGATTGCTCCAGGTTCCAAATTGAGAGAGGCAGGCTTCGATTTGAAGCCAGGTCGTTCCGAACCAACCCGTCTGGACAGAATCCAGATGAAAGGCCATCTCAATTTTATATGCCTGGTAATTCTGCTGATCTTCCTGGCTTGGAAAAGGCAGGTTGAAATAACAGTCTTTTTGGTCGCTGGAAGTGTCACACCTAAAATTTCCCGCATACCACTGTTTTTCTGCTGGCAAATTTTCTGTTGTGGCAGCACTGGCTTTTTGCGGCAACATCGAAAAAAACAAAAAACTTGAAGCAATGACCAGTAAGATTAGAATTTTATTTTTCATTTTAAAAAAGTTTAGTCAGGATAAACCTGAAGAACGTAACTGATTTTGCTGGCAGAAATATTTTCCGCATCAAAGATATTATCATTGGCCGTCACTTCAACGGTAAGTCCCTGGCGGTCCCCTGATTTTATGTCATCAAACGTACCGCTGACGATCTCCTCTTTAACATCCTTGGCCGACCATTTCCAATCCTTAGCCTTAAGCTCTTTGCTTGAAGGCATGATCATATTCTTTTTTTCAAACTGCGTTTCGGGCCGGATACTGACCTTGATTTCTTTCATCTGTCCTTGAGCTATGATCTGGCCGTTATCTAAAACATAATCCCCTTTGATAAACACGGCTCCGTTTTCTACCTTCTCAATAAACCCGGCAATTTTATGGGAGACATTGGTCTCTTGAGCTTGCTGGTTGTTATTGCTTACTGTCGGTTTTCTAAAGGCTTGCTGGACAAACAAAAAAACTGCCAGAATCACAAGCAATATCAAAGGCAGGATGAATTTTTTATTGGTTATCGACCCCAATGCCATTGGTTTTTGTTTCAAATACTGGAATTTATGTTTTAATTATAGCATTATATTGCTTTACTGTCAACAAATCACAAAAAATCATATTGTCATTCCCGCGAAAGCGGGAATCTTAAATCGATTTCTTAATCCTTAATCCTCAATTTTCAATCCTCAATTTTCAATTAAAAAAACAAACCCCTGCCAGTAGCGACTGACAGGGGTTCATTTCTTTCTCACGCCTCATACTATTGAGGGTAGAGTACTCGGCTATTTTCACAGCAAACAGTGTCGTTGTCGCGCTTGAGCATGTAGCGCATGGCCGCCTTTTCCTCGGGCGTAAAGTCGTCCGGGGTAAGCGGGCCGATGCCGAACCACATCAAGCCTTTGCCATCACCCTTGGGGTTGTGGCCGCAGAACCCGAAAGCGTGGCCAAGCTCGTGGGCCGCGACCTTATACAGGTCCACTCCAGGAGTTCCGCCGATGAGAGCGCGCCCTCCGGTTCGAATGTACCCGCCGCGCGAATCCCAAGCGACAGTATCCAGGAACATGGGCTGGCCGTTGGTCAGCATGACCTCGACCTTGATGCCTCCGG
>JBLMZH010000064.1:0-4616 GCA_050258715.1 Acidobacteriaceae bacterium | reverse complement strand
TTTTCGACCAAGGGACAAATTTTGGTCGAGCGCGACCGCGACGATCTTTCGGATTTGGAACTCGTCGCCATCGATTCCGGCGCTGAGGATGTAAGGGAGTCGAAAGAAGGCCTGGAAGTCTACACCCTGCCTTTGGACCTAAACAAGATCAAAACCGCTCTGGCTGAGGCCGGGGCTAAGATCGCCAAGGCCGATGTCATCAAAGAATCAAGCCAGGGCGTTGATCTGACCGAAGACCAGAAACCGAAAGTCGACGCGTTGTTTGCTGATTTGGAAAACGACGACGACGTAATCGCTGTCCACACGAGCGCTAATCTGTAAAGCTCTAAATTCTAAACCCTAAACTCTAAACAAATTCAAATGAACAAAATGCTAAACCCGGAACAAATTAATTGTTTAAATTTTTGAACATTTGAATTTTGAATTTGTTTAGGATTTAGATATTAGAATTTAGAATTTTTATATGATCATCCTCGGCATTGATCCTGGAATTGAACGGGTGGGTTATGCCATCCTCAAGCTCGAAAAGGGCCAAACTTCATTGATCGAATGCGGCTGCATTACGACGTCCAAACATCTCCCTGATCCCGCGCGGCTGTCTGAGATCAAGAGCGATTTGGACAAGCTGATCAAGGCCTACAAACCCCAGGTCATGGGAGTCGAGTCCTTGTTCTTTGCGTCCAATGCCAAAACCGCCATGAAGGTCGGCCAGGCCAGGGGAGTGATTATGCTCGCCGGCCAAGAAGCCAAATTAAAGATCATTGACATCACCCCGCTTCAGGTCAAAATTTCGGCAACCGGTTATGGCCGGGCGGAGAAAAAACAAGTCCAGGACATGATCATGAAAATTTTCAAGCTCAAAAAAATCCCCAAGCCTGACGATGCCGCGGATGCGGTCGCCATTGCCTGGGCCGCCTCAAGCCGGCTGGCTCAAATTTAATTAAGCCCTAAAAAGAAAAGGCCGGGATCGAAACGTTCGATTCCGGCTTTTTGTTCGGCATCCACCGCCCCATGGTCAGCGGCACAGCGCTGTGGAAAGTTCGCTCAGATTGATGAGCGGTCCGCTGATGCCCTTGGCCTGGGCTTCCTGGCGGACTTCGTTCAGCATATCAGCCGTCACCGCAGGTTCGCCCAGTCGCGCGACCTCGAAGTCTATTCCCCCAAGGTCGCTTCTCTCCTTGCGGTCGAAGGCTATGACCACGTACCACCTGCCCTCGGAAGAATGGTGGACAATTAACCTCATGTCTCCTCCTGATTGACCGTCTCAACCAGTTAACGACACCTCTTGAGTAAGATTTAACATTACCTTTCGCCTGCCAGTTCGTTTATTATGTCAGTTCAAATTATACCAATAATTTGGTACAATTAACACCGCATAAAGAATATTAAAAACTGCGAAAACTTAGCGATTAACCCTCAATAAGACTGATGCAAAATTACTCCCATTCGAATTGGAACAAAAATAACCGCGGGCCCCAGATCGAAAAATTCCTGGCCAACCTTTTGAAAGGAGCGGGACAAACGCTTAAACGGATAAAACCAAAAAATTTCGGCGCCAGAAGAATCATAAAATGGGTCCTTTATCTGGGAGCTGCCGGCCTGATCGGGGGCAGCCTGCTGTTTGCCATAGTTTCCTTAAGCTTGCCTGACCCGAACAAACTTTCAACAAGAGTCGTCCCTGAATCCACCAAGATTTACGCCCGCGACGGAACAACTCTGCTTTACGAAGTCCACGGCGAGGTTAAACGGACCTTGGTCACTGTCAATGAACTGCCGCCTTACGTCTCGGAAGCAACGGTCGCCATCGAGGACAAGAATTTTTACACCAACAAGGGCGTTGATTGGAAAGGATACTTAAGAGCGATTTTCAAAAACGTCTCCAGCGGAAACATTACCGGACAAGGAGGCTCAGGCATAACCCAGCAGTTCGTCAAGAATGCGATCCTTACGCGGCAGAAAACCATCACCCGCAAAATCAAGGAGCTGGTCCTCTCGATTGAGATCGAACAAAGATTTTCCAAACAAGAAATCCTCCAGATGTATCTGAACGAAATTCCGTACGGCCAAAACGCTTACGGCATTCAGGCAGCGGCCCAATCTTATTTTGGCAAGGACGCCAAAAATCTGAGCCTGGCGGAAGCGGCATATCTTGCGGCTCTCCCGCAGCGGCCTTCCTATTTTTCGCCTTCGGGCCCAAACCGCGAAAAACTGGAAATCAGAAAAAATTATATCTTGGACCAAATGGCTGAGCAGGGATATATTTCGGCCGCGGAAAGAGATCAGGCCAAGGACCAAAAGGTAACCTTCAACACCATCAAGGATTCGATCACGGCCCCGCATTTCGTCCTTTACGTCCAAAGCTTGCTCGCGGAAAAATACGGAGAAAAAAGCCTGGAAGAAGGGGGGCTTAAGGTCATCACAACACTGGACCCGGCCCTGCAGCAATTGGGCGAAAGAGTGGTCAAAGAAGGGGCGGAGAGGAACGAAACCCGGAACAAGGCATCAAATGCAGCCTTAGTCTCAATTGACCCCAAGACGGGCCAAATTCTGGCAATGGTAGGGTCCAGAGACTATTTTGACAATGCTCATGACGGCCAGGTCAATATCGCTCTCCGCGACCTGCAGCCGGGATCTTCGATCAAACCGTATGTTTACGCCACAGCCTTCAAGCAGGGGATGTCGCCGGCGACGATGATCATGGACGTTAAGACCAGTTTCGGATCCTACGGCGGCAAGGATTATTCGCCTTCGAACTATACCGGCGTTTCTTACGGCCCGTTGCCCATCAGGAAAACTTTGGCCGGGTCTCTGAACGTTCCCGCGGTCAAAGTTTTGTCCCTAGTCGGCGTCCAGAATTCCATCGATACCATGAAGGACATGGGAATCTCGGCCGACCTGAATACTGACCGGTGCGGCCTGTCCTTGGTTTTAGGCGGGTGCGAGATCAGTCTTTTGGATCACACCTCGGCCATGGGCGTATTTGCCAACGGCGGCATAAGACACCCTGCCACTCCGATTCTCAAAGTCACGGACCCGAGCGGCAAGGTCATCGAAGAATATCAGGACAACGACGGCGAGCAGGCGCTTGATCCGCAGGTCGCTTACGAAATCGTGAGCATCATGACTGACAACGATGCTCGGTCGTTCATCTTCGGTTCAAAATCTCCGCTGACCCTGCCTGACCGTCCGGTCGGAGCCAAAACCGGAACTACTCAGTTTTGGAAAGACGGCTGGACAATGGGATACGTTCCGTCGCTGGTCACGGGCGTTTGGACGGGAAACAACAACGGCGATCCCATGCGGCAGGGGGCAGACGGCGTCGTAACCGCAGCTCCGATCTGGAATGAATTCATGAGAGAAGCCTTAAAGGGCACGCCGGTTGAGCAATTCGTTGAACCAGCCGGCATCCAACACGTGTTCGTTGATTCGCTTTCTGGCAAACTTCCCACCGAATACAGCCCCTCCACCAAATCAGAGGTCTTCGCCAGTTTCTCAGTACCCAAAGATTATGACGATGTCCATGTGGCAGTGAAGATCAACAGCCTCAACGGCAAACTGGCCACTGACCAAACCCCGCCCGACCTGGTTGAAACCAGGGTCTACACCGTGCTCCATTCGGAGCGGCCCGATTATCCGAACTGGGAAATTCCCGTACAAAACTGGGCCAGGGCCGCAGGCTACAGCTACCCACCCACCGAATATGACGACGGCAACTACAGCGGCACCCCGCAGGGCACTCAGGTAAAATTCATCACCCCGTCCAACGGCCAGACGATCAACAGCTCTTCCTTCCCGGTCCAGATCCAAGTCGACGGGGTCAATCCTGACACGGTCGAACTTTACATGGAAGGCTTGTTCATCGGCAGCCAAAAAAACGGTCCCTACACTTTCCAGATAAACTCCGCCCAGAACGGCTGGCAAACACTGATGGTGATCGTGCGCATGCCGACAGGGGATTCGATCCAAAACAGCATCAGAGTGTTCGTCAATTCCCAGCAGTCGATTAATAATTTCGAAAACGTGACCGTCGGTTTGGGAAACGTAAACAAAAATAAGAAAAAATAAATGCTGATCATATTGGCAGCCCTCGCTGTCTTTGCGGCGATCTCGATTTGGCGGCCTTGGGCGGGTGTTGGCTTGGTTTTAGCCCTGGCTCCAACCTATCTTTTTCGGTTTGACGTCTTAGGGATCCCGATGACGTTTTTGGAATGTTTGATTCTCGTGTTTCTCGCGGTCCGGATCCCTTCGATTCGTTCAGTCAAAAAAATTAAACAGCTAAAGTGGCTGAACCTGGCAATCGGCTTATTCGTTCTGGCAGGAATAATTTCCGTTTTGGTATCGCCGGAAAAACTCAAAGCCTTAGGGCAGCTAAAGACATTCATCATTGAACCGATTTTGTTCTTTTATGCCTTATATCTGCTTTCAAAATCCCAGGAAGAATTTCGAACGCCGTTAAAGTTCCTGTTCTTCTCAGCCTCAGCCATTTCGGTCTTTGGAATATTCCAATACTTCAGCCTCATGGCCTTGCCTATGAGGTTTTGGGGCGGCGGCGGCTTGGAACGGATCGTTTCGGTTTTCGAATACCCCAATGCACTGGCTTTGTATTTGGGTCCGGC
>JBLMZH010000063.1:0-6573 GCA_050258715.1 Acidobacteriaceae bacterium | reverse complement strand
CGGAAAGCGGCACGGTCAACGAGCAGGATGCGGAAGAGAATTTTCGATTTGCATACAAGCCGCAGCCCGAACAGAGACGCGAAGAACCAAGACCGAGGCCGGAAGGACAAAGACCCGCGGCGAATGTTCCGGAACCAAAGGCTCCCGAGATTAAGGTAGAACCAGCGGCAATAGCAGTATCAAGGCCGGAAAGGGATCATGAATCGCGTGTTTTGGATAGGCGTCACGCTGAAAGTCACCCCCACCGCCGGAGCACTGACCGCGGGGAAGACGAGCGGATCAGAACGGCTGAAAAACCTCGCGACAAAGAGCTTCATCGGCCGGCCAAAAGTCAAAATCCGGTTTGGGACTCTGTGGCCAAGCTTTCTCAGGACCGCCTGGAGAGCGAACTTAAACGAACCAACTCCGCATTGGAATCGATCGGCAAAAGCCTTCAGCAGTCAATAATTTCGGCCAAGCCGGAAAGTGTTAAGCCTATGCCGAAGCCGGATTCCCAGGCTAAGCCCGCTCCTTCCAAGCCTGCTGCTTCACCCAAACTTCCGTCCAATTACGATTCCAACCTGCCGCCTAAAAACGTCCAGTCGCATTTGACCATGCTTGATCCGCGGGAACATCCGGCCGTAAAGGAAGCTTTAAAAAAAGTGCCTAAGGTCAATAAGCTTGACCCAGGCAATAAGGTCCAGTTTTAAAGGGAGAAAAGGGCGTAAGGGGAGTAATGGGACAAGTCTTCCCATTTCTTCCATCCTTTATACTTCTGCCTATTTCTATCACCCTTCTCATCCCTTCATATCCTTTTTACTTTTTCCACTCTTCCTCCCTTTCATTGTTTCTATTCCTTCTGTCCTTTTTTGTTCCTCCCGCCCTTCCATTTTTCCCACACCTTCCTATTCCTTCCTAATTTCATTTTTCACAATGCCATCCAAACCCAAAACAGTAATCGTCGGAATGAGCGGCGGGGTGGACAGCTCTGTCGCGGCAGCTCTGCTTAAAAAGCAGGGCTTTTCGGTCGTGGGCGTTTTTATGAAAAATTGGTCGCAGGACTTTGGAGATTTCGGCTGCACCTGGGCTTCCGATTCGGAAGATGCCCGCAAGGTCGCCAAAAAACTCGATATCCCATTTTACGTCTGGGATTTCGAAAAGGAATACTACGACAAGGTTGTGAAATATTTTTTGCGCGAATACCAATTGGGCCGCACGCCCAACCCTGATGTCATGTGCAATCAGGAGATCAAGTTCAAGGTCTTTCTTGAAAAAGCGCTTGATTTTGGCGCAGATTTTGTGGCCACGGGCCATTATGCCCGGATAAAAAAGACCAAATCCAATGGCCGGGAAATTTTCAAGCTCATGAAAGCTTCAGATCCGGCCAAGGAACAAAGCTATTTTTTGTATACGCTAAGGCAGGAACAGCTCTCAAAGATCCTGTTTCCAATCGGGGGAATGTTAAAATCAGAAGTCCGGTCTCTTGCGAGAAAGTTCAAATTGCCGAACGCAGACAAAAAGGATTCGCAAGGGATTTGTTTTATCGGAAAAATAAACGTCAGGCAGTTCTTGATGGCCCACCTAAAAGCTCGGCCCGGCAAAATCCTGACTGCCAAAAAAGAAATCGTCGGCACCCATCTGGGTCTGCCTTTTTATACCATCGGCCAGCGGGAAGGAATTGGCATCGGGGGCAGCGGGCCGTATTATGCGATTGCCAAGGATCTTAAACGAAATGTCTTGGTCGTAACTAACGATCCTGAGGACAAGCTGCTTTGGCGCAAGGATTTCGTTGTCAGTGACGTTACCTGGACTGGTAAAGCTCCGAAATTTCCGCTTCGGGCCAAAGTTGCCATCAGGTATCATCATCCCGAATACCCCGCCTTGATCAAACCGCTTAAAACGGGTAAGCTTAGCGTAACCTTTGCCAAACCTCAGCGAGCCATCACCATAGGCCAGTCAGCCGTCGTGTATCTTAAGAATGAACTGCTGGGAGGAGGCATCATCGAACAAGTTCTCTAGGAGGAGGATGAAAAAGAGCCCGAGGAAGCTGCTGCTTGACGACGACAAGCGCGGGGACTTTAGCGATATTGACCCCCGCTTTGTGCCAGCCGGTTCAACAGCCGGCCCCAAACGCCAGGACGTTGACCTGAGTTGGGAGGGCGAGAACATGCCGTCGGACCCGCAATCCGCAATGCTTCCGTTTTTGCCGCCCGGTGTCACCGTGCATTAAAGCCTGCTGGAAAGTTCCGGCAGGCTTGTGTTTTTTTAGTTCAAAAAACTCCCCTCAAAAGAGAGGGGAGTTTTTGGTCATTGTTATGACAAAAGGTGGAAGGCTAGGAACATCGGAGCCAAGACCAAGGTCAGGGTTGATAAGAGCTTGATCAGGACGTGAAGCGAAGGTCCGGCAGTGTCCTTGAATGGGTCACCGACTGTATCGCCCACGACCGCGGCTTTATGAGTATCCGAACCCTTGCCGCCCAAGAAACCTGTTTCAATGTACTTCTTGGCGTTGTCCCAGGCGCCGCCGCCGGTGTTGAGCACGAGAGCCAAAATAACGCCGGCGATCGTGCCGACCATCAAGGTAGCGCCGACGGCTTCAGGACCGAGCAAGAAACCGACAGCAGTCGGGACCAGCACGGCAACCAGGCCCGGAGCGACCATTTGCTTAAGCGCGCCGCGCGTGGCAATGTCGACTGAGCGGGCGTAATTCGGTTTGGAAGTTCCGGCCATGATCCCCGGATTTTCTTTAAACTGAGCCCTGACATCGTTGATGATGTAATAAGCGGCCTTGCCCACAGCTCGAATTGCAAGCGATGAAAAGAGGAAGACGAGCATAGCGCCCATCAACCCGCCGATAAAGACCAGCGGCTTTGACAAATCGACTGCAGTGAGTTTGGCGTCCTGAAGGTAAGCGGAGAACAAAAGGAAAGCAGCCAAAGCGGCGGAACCGACGGCATAACCTTTGGTTAAGGCCTTGGTGGTGTTGCCGACTGCGTCCAAGCGATCAGTCTTGTCGCGGACTTCTTTGGCGGATTCAGACATTTCCGCGATGCCTCCGGCGTTGTCAGTGATCGGACCGAAGTTGTCCATTGCCAAAATGTAAGCAGCAGTGGCGAGCATGCCCATGGTGGCAACCGCAGTGCCGTACAGGCCGCCGCCTTCCATTCCGGTGGCGCGTCCTAGGAAATAAGATCCGGCGAGAGCGGCTGAAATAACCACTACCGGAAGAGCCGAAGCTTCCAGCCCGACTGCAAATCCCGTGATGATGTTCGTGGCCGGTCCGGTTTGAGACGCTTCCGCAATTTCTTTTACCGGGCGGTATTTATATTCAGTGTAGTATTGGGTTAAGTGCACGAAGATCTGGCTGGTGGCGATCCCGACCACGCCGGCCAGGAACAGATACAGCCAGTGCGCGTGCAAAAGATAAAAGGTGGCAAAAAACAGGCCGACGATGGCCAGGGCCGTGGTCAGATAGTAGCCGCGGTTTAGGGCTTTCATCGGGTCTTCATTCTCTTTGGCATTGACGGAAAAGATCCCGATCATGGAAGCGATCAAACCAAAAGCTCTGGCGACCAGCGGGAAAATAATGCCAGCTACTCCGAACACCGGGAACAAGGCGATGCCTAAAATCATGGCCCCGATGTTTTCAGCAGCAGTGGACTCAAACAAATCGGCTCCGCGGCCGGCACAGTCGCCGACATTATCGCCGACTAAATCGGCGATCACGGCCGGGTTGCGCGGGTCATCTTCGGGAATTCCAGCTTCCACTTTTCCGACCAGGTCAGCGCCCACGTCAGCGGCTTTGGTATAGATCCCGCCACCCAGCTGGGCGAACAAAGCGACAAAAGAAGCGCCGAACCCGAATCCGACGATCTCCAAAGGAACGAGCAGGGGATTTTCGCGCCCGCCGAAAATGACAAACAATCCGGCAACTCCTAAAAGCGAGAGCGCGACGACCAAAATTCCGGAAACCGCGCCGCCGCGAAGGGCGGTGCGCAAGGCTTTGTTAAGGCTGCTTTGGGCAGCGGCCGCGGTCCTGATATTGGCGCGGACCGAAACGTACATTCCGACATAACCGGCCAGGCCTGAAGCGAAAGCCCCCATGATGAAGGACAGTGATGTCTTCCATCCGAGGTCGACCTTACCGGCAAAATAGTAGATCAAAAAAATAACGACAGCGAGCGATACCGAGAGGATCGTGATCGTCCGGTACTGGCGCCTTAAGAACGCTTCTGCGCCTTCTTGGATGGCTTTGGCGACTTCCCGCATTTTCTCCGTCCCGGTTTCCTGTTTCAAAACGCTTCGGGCCAGAAGATATGCCACTGCCAAACCCAAGACACTAACGGCAAAAATCAAGGTTAGCATGTTTCTTCTCTAGTTAATAAATATGGACAATTATAACAAAACCGCCAGCTTTTGCCAACTTAGGAATTAAAAAACCCGGCAAAATGCCCGGGTTTTTAAAAGCTGGAACTGCCGGTCCTAGATGCCGGGCATGCCTCCCATGGTGTCTTTGAACTTTTCGATCAAAATGGTCTGCAATTGTTTTTGGGCGTCGGAATATGCTTCCTGGACGTTCTTTGAGACGAGCCCGCGGCTAAGCTCGACCCCTTCGTTGATCGAGACTTCAAGCATTTCCTGGTTGCCGTTCATTCTTACTGAAAACGTTCCGTCAGAGGAAAACCCCGCTACTTCTTCGCTGCCCATTTTTTTCTGCATCTCCTGGGCCTGCTTTTTCAGGTTGTACAGATCTTTGAATTTGTCGAACATGGGTTATTGTTAATTGTCGCTGAAATTATATCAGATCAATTGAATTTATGCAGCTTAAGGGGAAAAATATTGGACCTATGGCCAATTCCCGAAGCGGTTGCTTTGGTTTATGTTTTAGTGTTACTAACCTTACAAAATGCTTTTTGGAATCGAACACGAAGTAGCGCTTATCAAGGACGGAGTATTTGTGGACCACACCAATACCTCTTTTTCCAGGCTTAATTCGCTTTTGGAAAATTTGCCGCAGATCAAGAGCGACAAGCTTCGCATTGACAGGTTTAAGATAATGCGCAAACGCTGGTACGTGGAAGGTTACGAGCGTTTTGATGATGAAGGCAAACTTTCCGCCTATCTTCCAAAGGGGATCGAGATCCGCACCAGCCCCCAGCCTTCCATTGAGAAAGCGGTCGGCCAGCTGTCCTTGAACTTCCGGCAGCTGTCGGTCATGCTCCATGAGCATGATTTTGCCACGACCTGGATCAGCTACCATCCTTATCTGACTGAGTTTGTTCCCGAAAAACCTTACTCGAAGTTCGAAAGGAAACATTTCGGAAGTTCACCGGAGGATCGGACGGCATATCTTGCTCAGTTAAGCTACGGCCCTGATTTGAACATTTCTCTTCCTAACACCTCGGACGAAAAATTGATCGACGTTGGGAAAAAGCTGACCTATTACAGTCCCTTTTTGGTTCCGTTCAGTTTTTCGTCTCCGTTTTTTGAAGGGGAGCTTTGGAAAGGATTGTCGGTGCGGACCTTTATCCGAACCGGCAAACGGCATGCGGCCCGGGTTTTTTTGGCAAAAAAGGCCAATCTCATAAAGGACAACGCCCTGACTTCCTTGTACCGCCAAGAATCCGAAAAGGGGAGAGTCGAGTTCAAATCGTTCGATTCCTGCCAAAACTCCGAACTTTATGGGTCGCTGCTGGCTTTGATCAAAGGCTTGGTGCTCGATAAAAAATTGCCCGGGCGCAGTTTGCACCCTGACACAAAAATGCACCAGTTTGTGGCGGTTAGGGGATTTTCGGACAAGTTTGTCAAAGACCAGGCGGAAAGTATTGTTAAGGCCGCGAAGTTTGCGCTAAAAAACGACAAGGACCGGTCAAGGCTTTTGTATTTGGAACAAATCCTGGATTCAGGCGAGATCCCGGGAAAACAGCTTGTTGCTTCTTATCGAAAGACTCGGTCCATAATTCAAACTCTAAACCAGTTTCCCAGCTTGATATAAATAAATTCAGAATAAAAAAAACGCCGGAAGCTCCGGCGTTTTTTTTGATTTTGATTACTGAACCTGGATGATTCTTGCTGTAATTTGATTATTGGAATCCGTTGTCCCGCTGACAATTATGTTTTGGCCGGACTTAAGTCCGTTCAGCCCGATTTGGGAGCCATTTTCGATTATGAGCGTGGTCGACTGGGTGATCACGTCCTGCTGCTGACCGGAATTATTCGTGATCGTGATTTTATTGCCCTGAATATTGCTGATCGTTCCAAAGATTCCATTGTTCATCCCGAGGCGCTTCCCCATCCCTCCATATCCTCCAAAGCCTCCATTATCAAAGTGCCGGCCCATCATTCCCGGGCCATATCCGACCGAATATCCGCCCCGGTTATATCTGCCGAATTTGCCGCCAATGGCCATTCCCACGAACAAGATCAAAAACCCGATTAAGACCGCGAGAATGATCCTAAGCCCAGTTCTCCTGTGATGAAAATAATGGTATTCCTTTTCGCCCACACCCCTTGGAGTGGAAGGGGGGTTGGGATTATTTTGGCTTTGATTGTCTGCCATATGTCCTTTGTTAATTAAGAAATGCTTGTTCTAAC
>JBLMZH010000062.1:0-6836 GCA_050258715.1 Acidobacteriaceae bacterium | reverse complement strand
TCAGGCGGTTTTTTCGTGGACAAATGTCGGCGTTTCTGGTATATAAAGATATCGACCTCCTGATTCGCACCGGTTGGAAAAGGCCGATTTTGTTAGCTTAACAAACAGTTCGTTCACAACTTCCAAGGAGGAAGGACAGTATGGAAAAGTTTAAGAAGTTCTTCGCGCTCGTCTTTGGCTTGCCGCATTGGCTGGTCAAGAATGCCTGGCCGGAACTCATTCTGTTCCCAATAGCCATTCCGATCAGCCTGACCTCGGGACTCGGATCCAAGCAGATGCTGGTCATCACCGCGCTGCTCGTTTTCCAAAACGCGAGCTTCACCATCGTCAGCCGCGCCCGGCAATCGAACAACCTCAAGCTGCACGCGATCGCGGCCATCGGATCTAACGGGTTCTTCGTGTTTGTGATCGCCACCGTTGCCGCCCACTACAACGACGTCCCGCTGAAACTATGGTACATCGTCTGCACGGTCGTCGGTTCCGTTCACGCTCACTGGATCTCGCTCCACAAGATCGAACAGATGAAGCAGTTCAAGAAGGACAGCTTGCCGACAAGGGCGGATCTTGATGTGGTCAGAAGCGAAGCCAGAACCGGACTTGAAGAGCATGGCCTGAGGCTGGACGTTTTGGAAACGAAGGCCGAAGACCAGGAACGCACCACAAGGTTCGTCCTCACGAACTTGGCCGCGATCCCCAAAAAGAAAATTCCAAGAATCAGCTTTGGGCGGCGGGCAAGAAGATCCACCCTCCGGCAAATGGGACAAAAAGAATTTTCATTCGAGAATTCTTTTTGAAGCATCATGATCATCAGTCCCTATCCTCTCAAGGACATCGACCACCTCTCGGCCAGCGCCATGACGAACTACTGCGGGATGTGCGAGGCCAACCGCGCATACCGCGGCAATTTCATCGGCGTTCCGAGTGTGTCCGTCCCTTATGCGGCAGCTCACGGCACCGTCATCCACTTGATGGCACAAAGGCTCGCCAAGATGGCATGGACCAAGGTCAAGCAAACTGGCCGGCCGATCTCTGACTTTGACCTGAAACGCCTCGCGAAAACGGTCCGCTATGGGGTTATCCTCGTTGAAGATGTCCTGCGCGAGAAACATAGTGCGCGGGGCGAAAGCGCCCCCATGGAACCGATCAGATGGATGACTCAGGCTGAACGGGCGGCGAAGACCGAAGCAGAATACGAGGAGTTCATCGAGAAAAAGATCGAAGAAGGCAAGAGAAGGGCTTTCAACTCCCTCTACTCTTTGGTCTTGGAGTACACCGAGCCTCTCCCCTTCACCGACATGGCGTTCGAGTTCAATTTCAACCGCTACAACCTGCTGATCGGGGTCCCGAACTCGGAATGGCGGGTGCGGTTTGAAGGCCAGATCGACAGGATCCGGTACGCACCCGGCTTTTACGACCTGACCGACTACAAGACCGGCTACGTCATCAGCGACTACCAAAAACGGCAAAAGCTGGCGGAAGACATCCAGATGACGGTCTATCACTACGTGATGACCAAGCTCACTGGCCGCCCGCCCCGGGACATGTACATCCAGCCGCTCGACATCCCAACCGCCTTCCGAAAGGAGCACGGCGCCAAAACGCTAGCGCTTAAGCGCATCCCCGTCCCTTGCCGCCGGTCGATCCACGTTGAAGACCTGGACCGGCTGGTCAGTGACATCCGGCAAATGGTCTACATGGTCGTTCATGCCAATTCCTTCAGCCTTAAACAGCGGGAGGATTGGCGGCCAAGCTCCGACTTCGCAGGCAAGCTCGCTTTGGAGGACAACGTCGTCCAGGGCCGGTTCGTACCAAGAATCGGAAGCTGGTGCCCTAAGGTGTGCCAGTACTACGAGCTCTGCCTTGTGGACCACCGCGAAGATTGGGAAGAGTACAGGCTGAAGCACGGCAACGACCTGTACGAACCGGCTGAACCAGCGGTTCAGGTCTCGCGGCCGGAAAGAGCTGAATCGGAACAGGGCATGCTTTTTGTCCGGGGGCCCAAGCGCTCGCCGTACATGAGCAAGGTCCGGCGGCTAAGACGGCGGGAGATGGTCGCGTCGGGAGATTTTCTTCCGCGCACCAGGCTGCGGGGCATCCCAACCCCATCAATCAAAGGCTCTCTGGCGAACGATTGCCAGCGGTTTCTCACGGCGCTGGGGCCTTGCCCTTGCGTCGAATTCAAACTCACGCCTCGTTGGTTTGTTGAGAACGTTGGCCTAATCGCCGCAAAGAGCGTCAGCGTCGGCGAACTCGCGCAATACTGTCCCTGTCCAGACTGTCCAAGAAGGAAAGTCGAATGAACCGTCGGAGCAATCCCAGCTGCTCCGACGGTTTTTTATTTAGGAAGTGCCTAACCAACTACCGAAACCCCCGACGCCCTACCGACAAACCACAACCCGTTTAACGCAAGCAATAGCTTTGTGTTATAGTGTTGGCATGCAAAGCGAGCCGTCGCTTTTCGTGATAATTAAGGGATATTTTGGGTCTTTTTCCAGGAAAGCAGTCTGGGTCATCATAATCCTCGGGTTTCTGGTTTTTTTGCCAAGTCTCGGAAACGGCTTTCTGGGAGACGATAATGCCCAGGTTGTAGACAACATTTTGATCCGTTCGCCAAAGAACATTCCAAGTTTCTTTGCGGGCGGCTCTTTTTATTTGGACAACTCAAAACTGGCCGGAGTGTATTACAAGCCGCTGACACTTTCGGTTTATGCCGTCCTTTATTCCATCTTCCGATTGTCTCCGGCGGCTTTCCATTTCTTTCAGATCATATTTCACATTCTAAACGCCATTCTCATATTTTATATTTTTAAAAGATTTTTTAACGAGAAGATTTCGTTGGTCGCAGCTCTGATTTTTTTGGTCCACCCCATAAACAGCGCCTCAGTGTTTTACGTTTCCAACTTCCAGGAAGTTTTATTCTTTTTCTTCGGCGCTCTGGGATTTTGGTTTTTGTCCCGGCCCGGCTATCTGAACAGCGTTGCGGCCGTAATCTACCTGTCCCTTTCTCTCCTTTCCAAAGAAACAGGATTGTTGTTCATAATAATCAGCCTTATTTATCTTCTCATATACAAGCGCGACAACTTCTTCCGCTTCCTCGCACAATCCCTTATGGTTTTGTCCGTTTATCTTACTTTAAAAATCTGCGCCGTGGGGTTGATTACCAACCCAAAAAATACGAATATTGCCCTACTGAGTTTGGGTAAAAGGCTTTTGAATTTTCCTGAGATAATTCTGTTCTATATAAGAAAATTTGTTTTCCCCGTCACGCTTGTAAGCTCCAACCGTTGGGTTTATCTTAACTTGAGCTTCCGCCATTTCTTTCTTCCTCTGATCATTGACCTGGTTGTCTTGGGAGCGGGAATATTGGTATTAATTCTAATTCAAAAAAAGAAGCCGGAGCACTTCAGGACCGCCCTGTTTTTCGGGTCATGGTTGCTGCTTGGTTTACTTTTTCATTCGCAAGTTATCCCCCTCGACTTCACCGTGTCGGAACGCTGGTTTTATTTCCCGATTGTAGGTGCACTCGGACTAATCGCTGCTGCTTGGCAGATTTTGAATTTTAAAAACAAACAAAAAGCCTTAATGGCTTTTGTCGTAGCCGTTATCGCGCTTTTTTCAGCCAGGACTTTCATCAGAGGCTTTGATTGGAAAAATGACGAAACTTTAATCACAAAAGACTTCCGCTATCTTCACGATGACTACGCAGTCCAGGACTACCTGGCCACCAAGGCCATAAAAAATCGCGACCTGAATTCAGCCTTAAATTACGCCAATAAATCCGTGGCGCTTTTCCCGTACTTCACAAACCACAATACTCTCGGAGGCGTTTATTATCATCTGAAAAATTACGATCAAGCCCAAAAAACTTACCTGGAAGGTTTGAACTACGGGGATTACCAAACTCTTTATAAAAACCTGGCCGTCGTCACCATTCTAAAAAATGACATGAAGAATGACGCCCCGATGCTGGAAGAACTGATGCGAAAAGGCAAACAAAGCCCTTGGCTTTATCTTGGCCTGGCGGTTTTGAAGTATAACAGCGGGAACGAGGACGAGGCTAAAACTTTAATTTCAAAGGCATACGAAACAGGAAAAAACGACGAAGCAATAAGCTACGCCTATTTGCAAATCCTAAACAGCAGGCCTCTCGAACTAAAATTCAATACCGAATTCGACGCGCAGTAAATTCCTCGACAAACCAAAAACCCCCAAAGCTTTTATGCCCGGGGGTTTTTGTAAAAATATATATTTTTATAAAACTCGCTTATGACTTGATGTCCTTTTCGATTCGATCCAGGACCTTAGAGGCATGCTCGCGTCCGCCGAGGCCGAAGGCTAGGCCGCCGGCAATGGCGATCATGATAATGATGCCGGTGAACAAGGTTTGGATGAAGGCTTGCGCAACTCCGAGCTGGTCCATGGCGGCCAAAATGGCAAAAACCATTACCGCCCAGTAGGTCACGGTGCCGAGCATGTCAGCGGAATGCAAGGCTGCTGCGGCAACGCTGTGCCTGACCAGGCGAGAAAGGAAGCGGCCAAGCAGGGCGCCGATAAGAAGGATGGCGGCAGCGGCGACGACGTTCGGAATGTAAAGCAGAACTTGGTTTAGGAAGGCTGAAATCTGGGTCAGTCCGAGGATGTCGGCAGCGGCCAAAAACAAAGCGACAATCAAGAACCACTTGATGATCCAGGCGATCAAACCCGAAATGGTCATTTTCATGCCGGTCCGGGCCGATACCTGCTGCAATCCGAGCTTGTCCCCGACTTCGTCAACCTTGGCCGACATAAGTCCGGCCTTAACGAGCTTGGCGAGCGCAACCGCGATAATCCAGCCGACCACTAATACTATCACGGCCACGATGAAGTTCGGCAGGAACTCGGCAATGCGATTGAAAAGATCCTGCAGGGAATTCGCGATGGTGGTAGAATAATTCATTTAATTCACCCCCTTCCTTCCCCTCCCGTAAACACTGCGGCCTTAAGGCTGCAGCTTATGACCTTTTAATTTTTTCCAAATTAGGAAAACAAAGCAATTGAGTTTCTGAAAGATCCGAGTCCAAACCTTTAACAGCGGGGGTTAAAAATTCAGTTTTATAGGATTAAGATGATTATGTCAATTTATTGCTTATTTGTCAAGCTGTTTTTATTCAAGCCACAAAAAAACACCTGTTGGATCACAAGGTGTTTTTTTGATGATTTTTTTAGAGAATAGCGTCCTTAGCCGCTTTCGCAACTCGGAATTTCACAACGGTCTTGGCAGGGATCTTGATCTGTTCGCCAGTCGCCGGATTCCGGCCCATGCGGGCTTCTCGGTGCTTTTTGAGGAGTTTGCCTAAGCCCGGGATAGTGAATTCGCCGTTTTTCTTAGCTTCATCATAAGCTAAGGTAACGATGGTTTCCATCATTTCAGCCACTTCTTTGCGGCTTTTGCCGAGCTTTTCGGCAACGGCGGTCAGCACCTCGGACTTGGTCATGCCTTTGGCCATAGTAGTTTATTTCTCCCAGAAGGCTTTCTGCCTTTTGGGCCTTAATGATAATTATTAACAGTTCTGGGATAAGTATAGCAAAACGTCAATAAATCCGCCAGTTTTTGCAAGTCCCCTCCCAAAGCTACCGTAAACGCCAGTCGTTTGAGGTCATGAGGCCCAAAACCGGTTTGTTCGAAAAATCATAGGAATTGGCCGGAACGACCAGGCGGTCCTCCCCGCCATTATTGAGAAAAACGTCGAAGGACGGGATCGGGATCAGGCCGTCCTGGTGCACGAAGTAAACCGTAGAGCCGCTTTTGATCCAAGAGCCCCAGGGATGAGCGATCTGCATGGTGTTTATGACATAACCCGAATTGGCCAGATTGGTGAAGCCGGTATTGAGGATGTTTTCAGCCCGGTATCCCAATCCTGAGAACGACCACATGTTGGCGAATCCGCTTTTCAAGTTCTTGTACACGATATAGATCGTGCCGTTTTCCGAGATCAGGGTCCCGTTCTTGTAGGTTTGCCCGCCCCAGATATTTCCGACGGTGACTGAAAGATTTTGGCTGCCGGTTCGATTTTGCGAGTCGCTTGCCCGGACCTGAAAATTGTAATAGCCGCTCGTAGTCGGCGTGCCGGAGATCAATCCTGAGCTGCTTAAGGTGAGGCCGTTGGGCAGGCTTCCGGAGATGAGCGAAAAGTAGTATGGCCAAGAACCGCCGGAAACCGAAAGTTGCGCGGAATAATACTGGTTGATCGTCGGCTGCGGCAGGCTTTGGCTTAAGAAGCTGATCTGATTCCAGGTCGATCCGTTCACAGTGACGTAAACCGAAGCGCAGGCGTAATTGCTGGAGTAAGCGCAGACTAAGACCGTGGCATAACCGTTATTGTTGCCGGTCAGATTCAGGTTGTTGCCGGAAATGGTTGACGTTACCGCGTTCGTGTTGCTGTTGGAGGAAACATAGTAGCCGGAATTGCTGCCGGTGTCGGAATAGATCGAGACGCCGCTGGTTTGGCCGACGTTTAAGTTTATGCTGCTCGGCGAAACCCAGACGCTGCCTGGATTGGACGAGCCCGAAACGGTGACATAGACGCTGTCGCATCCCGAATAGGAATAGCCGCAGACGGTCACGGTGCTCGAGCCGTTGCTTAAGGCATTCAATGTCAGGCTGTTGCCAGAGACCGAAGCGCTGACTGTGCCCGAATTGGAATTGCTGGAAACGTAAAATGAGGTCCCGTAGTACCCGCCGCTCGTATAAATAGTCAAAGTCGTTGTCTGTCCGGAATTCAGACTGACGTTGTCCGAGCTTAGCCACAAATTGCCGTTGTTGCTGCCCCCTGAGACTGAAACGTAAACGCTGCCGC
>JBLMZH010000061.1:0-13763 GCA_050258715.1 Acidobacteriaceae bacterium | reverse complement strand
CCGGTCTTAAGCTGGGTTTTGGATTTGAATGAAAGCGAGGATCTGATCTTGGCGAAGATGAAACCCAAGCATCGCTACAATTTGAACCTGGCCATAAAAAAGGGAGTGAAAATTCGCCAGGGGAACATGTCCGATCTCCCGATTTTTCTCAAACTTTTGAAAGAAACCGCGGCCAGAAACCATTTCAATCTTCACCCCGAGGATTATTACGTTAAACTTTTTCAAACGCTTTATCCGGACAACATTCGGATGTTCGTGGCGGAACTTGAAAATCGGCCCCTGGCGGCCTTGGCTTTGACTTTGTTTTCCGACACGGCCATTTATTTGCACGGCGGCAGTTCGGACCGCAACAAGGAAACCATGGCCACTTACGCTTTGCAGTGGGAAGCCATAAAATTCGCGCGCGCCTCAGGAATGGCAAAGTATGATTTCGGCGGCATTGCGCCATTAAGCGAACCCGGCCACAGCTGGGCCGGGATCAGCCGTTTCAAGCGCGGTTTTGGCGGGCGCGAAGAGGCTTCGCCCGGCGCTTTTGACCTGAGGGTTTCAAAGTTCTGGTATAATGTCTATGCGAACTTTAGAAAGATCCGGTCGTTTTTCAAACCAAAGAACTAGAAAGGAAACATAAGTGGAACAATACAAGATCGCGGTTTCAGGCTCTTCAACCGACAATTGCGCCCAGGGCGCTTTTAAAAAAGCCTATGAAGTCGGGCGGCAAATTGCCCTTCATAAATGCGTTTTGATCACAGGGGCGACGATCGGCGTGCCGCAATGGGCGACCCGCGGCGCAAAATCGGCAAAGGGCGTATCCATCGGTTTGTCTCCGGCCTCATCCCGCGACGCTCACATGAGAACTTACAGGCTGCCGACGAACTTCATGGACCTCATTATCTACACCGGCTTTGATTATTCTGGGCGGAACATGCTGATGACGCGGGCCTCTGACGCGGTGATCATCGTCTGCGGCCGGATCGGAACCTTAAACGAATTTACGACCGCGTTTGAGGACAAGCGGGTGGTTGGCATCCTAACCGGGACCGGCGGGATCGAAGAAGACATTCCTGACATTCTTAAAGATGCCAAGCGCGGCAAAAAATTCATGATTTTTGACTCCGACCCCAAGCTTCTCGTGGAAAAAGTCATCCGCAAGATCAGAGAGGTCAGGCAGAAAAAAGGGGTCTTGAACAGGAAGAGAGAAACAGCTTAATAAAAAATCCCCGGTTTCGGGGATTTCTTGCGTACAATGGAATTGATCATCAATACAACCGAAGATTCGCACTTTTCCCTTTTTCTTTTGGAGAAAGCGAAAATAACCGCCGCTTTGACAGTTGACGACAACGGCCGGCTTTCGGAAAATTTGCTGAAAAAAATCAAAGAATTCCTGTCGGCGAATCACACGAAGCTTGGCGAGCTGGCTAAGATCGGAGTGGTTTCGGGTCCCGGCAATTTCAGCCGGATAAGGACCGGCATTGCCACTGCCAATGCCCTGGCCTTCGGCCTTAAGATTGCGGCGGTCGGCATCAAATCAACAAATCCCAGCGATCTTCAAAAAGTGTACACTTCCACTGAAAGGCTTGCCGCTCCCAGCTACGGCAGAAAACCCAACATTACCAAGGCAAAGCCCAAAAAATTCAAGCTTAAGCCATGACCCAGTTCAACCATTATTTCGGGGTTCTCAAGAATTTCAACTTCACCAAGCTTTGGGTGTCCCAGGTCTGCTCCCAGCTGACCAATTACCTTTTAAGCTTTGCGGTTTTGATTCGGACCTTTAATCTGACCCATTCCTCTCTGGCCGTGTCCGTGATCATCCTTTCGTTCGGAGGCGCGACCGTGATTTTTGGCAGCATTGCCGGCGTTTATTCCGACCGTTTTGACCGGCGCAAGCTTTTGACAGTCATCAATTTGCTTCAAGCCTTGTCCGTGCTCTGTTTCCTTCCGGTGCGCGACAATTTCTGGGGCATGGCCGTGGTCACCTTCATTTATTCTTCCCTCAATCAGTTTTATCTGCCGGCCGAAGCGCCGTCCATTCCGGATTTGGTGAAAGAGGAGGACTTGCTCGTGGCCAACAGCTATTTTTCGTTCACCGGCTCAGGTTCGATGATCTTAGGCTTCGTGCTGGCCGGCCCGATCAGCCTGGCTTACGGTTCAGCTGCGGTTTTTTTGCTCGGTTTTGCCCTGCTTGTATTAGCCACAGTTTCCACATATTTCCTGCCGCCGCTTAAGCGCAAGGCTCAGGCGCAAAAAAGGCTGATGGAAGACTTTTGGGCGGAGTTCAAAGAGGGGATTCTCCATTTTTGGGACTCAAAGGTTCTTCATTTTCCCCTGCAAAGCCTGTTCGCAGCCCAAATCTTTAACGGCATGCTGATCACTATTGTCCCGGCATTCGTGGAAAAGGTCCTGGATGTTAAGCTTGAGACGGGAACTTTTTACATGATTGCTCCTTTGGGCTTGGGAATCCTGCTGGGCGCTTTGCTGCTGGGCTTTGAAAACCGTTATGTTTCCAAACCGAATCTGATTTTGGCCGGATTTATCGGGATGGGGGCGACAATGGTCAGCATGGCTATCTTTGTCGGTCCCAGCCACCCGATAATTTATGCGGTTTTGGCCCTGGTCCTCGGCTATTTCAATTCCCATATCGTGGCACCCTCCCATTCGATCCTCCAAAAACACGTTTCCGAACATGTCCGCGGCCGAATCTACGCTTCCCTTTACGTTTTGCTCCAAACCGCGGCCACGATCCCGACAATTTTGATCGGACTGCTCGCGGACAAGACCTCGGTCTACCTGGTTTTGGGAATTATCGGGGGCACGCTGGTGGCTACGGGCCTGATTTTAAGAAATCTTCACAGCGCCCATTACCAGGAAAAATTTTGAAGAACAAATTTGCTTGACATAAGCCCGAAGTCAGGTATTATGTATCTGTGATTATAAACTCGCTAAAGAAGTAGCCTTTTACGGCTCTTTTTGCGTATTTGCAAAAAGAGAGATTTATTTTTATGCCCCAAAACAAGAATTTGGCTAACCTAAGCCTTAATTTCACTTCCTCTGTCCACCAGAAGGGCAGTAGGCGCTTCTTCACGCCTTTCCATGAGATCATGGAAATGCCCCATTTGATCGAAGTTCAGCTGACTTCGTACAAGTGGTTTTTGGAAAAAGGACTCAAAGAGCTGTTCGGCGAAATCAGTCCGATCAAAGATTTTACAGGCAAGACCTATGAGCTGACCTTTGGCGAATACTACTTGGATAAACCGAAATACGACGAAAAAACGGCCAAAGAGCGCAATACGACCTTTGAAGCGCCGCTTTACGTGACCGTTAAACTGTTCAACAAGACCGCAGGCAAGACCAAAACTCAGGATGTTTACCTGGGCGACTTCCCGCTCATGACCCCCCGGGGCACGTTTGTCATCAACGGCGTTGAGCGCGTGGTTGTTTCCCAGCTGGTTAAGTCGCCCGGCGTCTTTTTTTCGGGCGAAAACGCCCGCGGCCGCAACTGGTATGGAGCCAAGATCATCCCCAATCGCGGAGCCTGGCTTGAACTCGACACTGACATCAACGGGGTTTTGAGTGTAAAGATCGACCGCAAGCGCCGCATTCCGGTCACAGCCTTGCTGCGCGTGTTCGGCTACACCACTGACGAAGAAATTCTCGCCGCTTTTGCCGATGTCGATACCAACCCTGACTTTACCTATATTCAAAACACTTTGGACAAGGATCCGGCCAAAACTCCGGACGAAGGTTTCAAGGAAGTCTACAAGCGCATCCGGCCGGGAGATCTGGCGACCGTGGACAATGCCCGGTCTTTGATTGAAGCCATGTTTTTTCACGCCGAGCGCTATGATTTGTCCGAAGTCGGACGCTACAAGCTTAACCAGCGCCTAAGCGTCAAGGACCGCGAAGACCATATCCTGACCAAAACGGACCTCACTCAGATCATCCGCGAGATCATCAGGCTCAACAATACCCAGGAAATGTGGGACGACATCGACCATTTGTCCAACCGCCGCGTCCGCGCCGTGGGGGAACTCATCCAAAGCAAATTCAGGATCGGGTTGGCCCGCATGAGCAGGATCGCCCGCGACCGCATGAGCCTCGCCGACGTTGAAACTGTGACTCCGGCCCAGCTGATCCACGTCCGGCCGATCGTCGCGGTCATGCAGGAATTTTTCTCCTCCTCCCAGCTCTCGCAGTTCATGGACCAGACCAATCCCTTGGCCGAACTTGAGCACAAGCGCCGGTTGTCAGCCATGGGCCCGGGCGGACTTTCCCGCGAGCGCGCCGGATTTGAAGTTCGCGACGTGCACCGCTCTCACTATGGAAGGCTTTGCCCGATCACCACTCCTGAAGGCCCGAACATCGGACTGGTTGCCAGCCTGGCCAGCTATGCCAGGATCAATGAATTCGGATTTATCAAAACTCCTTACCGCAAAGTTAAGAAGCAGGTGTTAAACGACGGTTCGGAAGCCGTCGGTTTGTTCGCCAAGCTCGATTTGACTGACGAATCGGGACAGGTCATTGTTGCTGCCGGCCAGGAAATCACCCGCGAAATGGCCAAAAAACTCCAGCAAAACAAGACTTTGACCGACGTTCCGATCAAGCCTTTTGTCACGAGCGAGATCGAATATCTGGATGCTTACGAAGAAGAGCGGTTCATGATCGGACAAGCCACGGCGCTTTATGATGCCAGCGGCTACTTCACCACTGAACGCTCCCAGGTCCGCATTCACGGCGAACCGGCTTTGGGCGAAACCGCCGACATTGATTATCTTGAAGTCTCGCCAAAGCAGATCATTTCCATCACCACTTCGCTCATTCCTTTCCTCGAACACGACGACGCCAACCGCGCCTTGATGGGTTCGAACATGATGAAGCAGGCCGTGTCCTGCATTAAGCCGGAATCGCCGGTCGTCGGCACCGGTGTCGAAGCCAAGGCCGCTTACGATTCGGGGCAGGTCGTAATTTCCGAAAACGACGGGATCGTGTCATCCGTGAACGGCGACCGCATCGTGGTCACTGACAAAGCCGGCAAAAAGCACGAATATCCTCTTTTGAAATTCATCCGCTCCAACACCTCGACCTCCTTAAACCAAAGAGCCATCGTCAAAAAGGGCCAGGCCGTGAAAGCCGGCGAACCGATCGCTGACGGCGCTGCCATTGAAGCCGGCGAACTGGCCTTGGGCCAGAACATGCTCGTGGCCTTCATGTCCTGGGAGGGCGGCAACTACGAAGACGCGATTTTAATTTCATCCCGCGTGGTCGAAGAGGACCGCTATTCCTCCATTCATATTGAAGACTTTAAAGTCGATGTCCGCGACACCAAGCTCGGTCCTGAAATTGTCACCCGCGACATTCCGAACGTCGGCGAAGAAAAACTGAAGGACTTGGACGAAAACGGAGTCATCCGCATCGGAGCTCAGGTCAAAGCCGGCGACATCCTGGTCGGCAAGATCACGCCCAAGGGCGAAACCGACCTGACCGCGGAAGAAAAATTGCTGCGCGTCATCTTCGGCGAAAAATCCCGCGACGTTAAGGATGCTTCGCTGACACTGCCTCACGGCGAGTACGGTAAAATCGTGGCCATCCGCGAATTTTCGCGCGAACAAGGCGACAAGCTTCCGTCCGGAGTCATCCGGTCCATCCAGGTTTCTGTGGCAGTCTTAAGAAAGATCCAGGTCGGGGACAAAATGGCCGGCCGCCACGGCAACAAAGGCGTTATTTCCATGGTCATCCCGATCGAGGACATGCCGTTCATGGAAGACGGCACTCCCGTTGATATCATTTTGAATCCTTTGGGCGTGGCCAGCCGTATGAACATCGGCCAGATCCTCGAAACCCACCTTGGCTTGGCCGCGCAAAAGCTCGGCTACAAGGTTGCCTCTCCGGCGCTCGACGGCGTTCCGGAAGAGATCATCAAATCTGAATTGAAGCGCGCCGGTTTCCCCGAAGACGGCAAGGTCAACATGTACGACGGCAAGTCCGGCGACAAGTTCGTGGAAAAAGTCACGGTTGGCATCATTTACATGCTCAAGCTTCACCACTTGGTCGACGACAAGATGCATGCCCGGTCCACCGGTCCTTACTCCCTGATCACCCAGCAGCCGTTGGGCGGCAAAGCTCAGTTCGGCGGCCAGAGGTTCGGCGAAATGGAAGTCTGGGCTTTGGAAGGCTACGGCGCTGCCCACACTTTGCAGGAAATGCTGACCATCAAGTCCGACGACGTGGTCGGGCGCGCCAAAACTTACGAATCAATCGTCAAGGGCGAAGCCATCAAGAAGCCGAACGTCCCTGAATCATTCAGGGTGCTCGTTAAAGAACTTGAATCCCTGTGCCTCAACGTCGAACTGATCGGAGCGAAGGTCGCGGAAGAAGAACCGACAGGGGAGATCAAGGAACTCGCAACCACTGACATAAACGATCTGGCAGAACCAGCCCTCGCTGAGGCCGACGGCGACAAGGGCAAACGCAAGCGGGCCAAGAAGTAACCTGGGGAAAAAATATGAGTACGATCCAACAAACCGAAGAATTCAAGGCAGTCAAACTCAAGCTCGCTTCGCCCGCCGACATCCTCAACTGGTCCTACGGAGAAGTGACCAAGCCTGAAACCATCAACTACCGGACGCAGCGCCCGGAAAAGGACGGCTTGTTTGATGAAAAGATTTTCGGCCCGATCAAGGACTGGGAATGCTACTGCGGCAAGTACAAGCGGATCCGCTACAAAGGGATCATCTGCGACAAGTGCGGCGTGGAAGTAACGCGGTCATCCGTCAGGCGCGAACGCATGGGGCACATCAAGCTGTCCGCTCCGGTCGCCCATATTTGGTTTTTGCGCGGCGTGCCGTCCAGGCTGGGCCTCGTGTTAGACCTTTCCGTGCAGGAACTCGAGAAGGTCGTTTATTTTGCCTCATATATCATCACCGCCGTTGACGAGGACGCCAGAGCCGCGACCATGGAGCAGATCGAGCGGGAATTCAAGTCCAAGAAGAAAGAGATTGAAGTTCGGTATGAGACCTTGATCAACCAGGCCAAACAGGCGGCCAAAGCCGCCCAGGGCGAGGACAAGGATTTGACCGACGCCAAAAAGGATACGGAGACCGCGAGGCTCATCGACATGCTGGCCAAGGAAACCGACCATTTGGAATCCATCCGCGATCTGGCCCGCAACGAACTGAAATCCATCAAGAAGAATCAAATTATTTCCGAACTCGAATACCGCGACTTGTCGCTTAAGTACGGTCCGGTCTTTCACGCCGGCATCGGAGCCGCTGCCATCAATCAGCTTTTGGAAGAGATCGATCTGGAAAGCCTGTTTGCGGAACTGAGGTCCGAGACCGAGCATGCGGAAGGCGTTAACAAGCGCAAGCTCATCAAGCGGCTTAAACTCATCAAGTCTTTGATCAGGTCGGCAATCAGGCCGGAGTGGATGATCATTTCAAACCTCCCGGTAATTCCGCCCGATTTAAGGCCGATGGTTCAATTAGACGGCGGACGTTTTGCCGCCTCTGACTTAAACGACCTTTACCGCCGCGTCATCAACCGCAACAACCGCTTAAAGAAACTGCTCGAAATCGGGGCACCCGAAGTCATCACCCGCAATGAAAAGCGCATGCTCCAGGAAGCCGTTGATGCGCTTATCGACAATTCCATCCGGCACGGCAAAGAGGTCACGGCCTCAACCGGGCAGAAGCGCAAATTAAGGTCCTTAGCCGACATGCTTAAGGGCAAACAGGGGCGCTTCCGCCAGAACCTGCTCGGCAAGCGCGTGGACTATTCCGGCCGCTCCGTTATTGTCGGCGGCCCGAACCTGAAACTTCACCAGTGCGGCCTGCCGAAAAAGATGGCTCTGGAACTTTTTAAGCCGTTCGTCATTTCCAAACTTATCCTGCGCGAATACGCGCACAATGTCCGCTCGGCCAACCGGCTCATCGAACAGGGTCGAACCGAGGTCTACGACATCCTAGAAGAAGTGACCAAGGAACACTACGTGCTTTTAAACCGCGCTCCGACTTTGCACCGCCTCGGTTTCCAGGCCTTCCTGCCCGTGCTGATCGAAGGCAAGGCCATCAAGATTCATCCGCTGGTTTGTCCCGCGTTCAACGCTGACTTTGACGGCGACCAAATGGCTGTCCACGTTTCGCTTACTGCCGCGGCTCAGGAAGAGGCGCGCAATATCATGCTGTCTTCAAAGAACCTCCTAAAGCCTGCTTCCGGCGAACCGATCATGGGTCCGAACCAAGACATGGTTTTGGGCTGCTACTGGCTGACCCGCATCCACCCGCACCAAAAAGGCGAAGGAAAAATTTTTGCCAGCCCGCAGGAAGCGATCTTGGCTTACGACTCAGGGTTAGTGACGCTTAAGGCCAAGGTTAAGATCAGGCTCTCGGAAGGCTGGGGCAAGGCCGGTTTGATTGAAACTTGCATCGGCCGCGTCCTCTTCAACGAAGTTTTGCCTGAAGGCATGCGCTTCAATAACGACGTTATGGACAAGAAGCACCTTCAGCAAGTCGTCCAGGCCTGCTATCGCGATTTCGGAATCGAACGCACCGCGACTTTGCTCGACGACATCAAGCGCGTCGGCTTCAAGTACGTCACCAAATCCGGCATTTCCTGGGGCATGGACGATCTGAAAGTGCCCGAGATCAAGGCTGAACTTCTGAAGAAGGCGGACGAAGACGTGCTTAACACTTTTGACCAGTACCAGCAGGGGCTTTTGACCTTCCGCGAACGCTACAACCGGGTGATTGAAATTTGGGCCGAAGTCCGCGACCGCGTGACCGAAGCCATTACCTCGACCTTGGACGAATACGGGACTGTTTACCAGATGGTCAATTCGGGGGCGAGAGGTTCGGTTTCCCAGATCGCGCAGATGGCCGGCATGAAAGGCTTGGTTACGAACCCGGCTGGGGAAGTCATCGAACTTCCGGCCAGAGACTCCTTCAAGGAAGGCTTGAACGTTTTGGAATATTTCATCTCCACTCACGGCTCCCGAAAAGGTATGACTGACACTGCCTTAAGAACCGCTGACGCCGGATACCTTACCCGCCGCTTGGTTGACGTCGCCCAGGATATCGTGGTCAACGGCGAAGATTGCGGCGCGACTGAAGGCCGCGTCATTACCCGCGTTTCTTCCGAACAGCTCGGGCGCCCCATGGCCCGGCGCATCTTCGGCCGAGTGCTGGTTAAGAACGTGACCAACCCCGCCGGGCAGATTATTGCCAAGGCCGGGGACTACATCGATGACCGCATGGCTGAAATGATCGACAAATCTGGCGTTTCCGAAGTCGAAGTCAGGACCGTGCTTCGCTGCTTGCTCTCCCGCGGCGTTTGCGCCAAGTGCTACGGATTCGACCTTGGGTTCAACAAGCCCGTGGTTCCGGGGTCCGCAGTCGGCATTGTCGCGGCTCAAGCCATCGGCGAACCTGGTACGCAGCTGACCATGAGAACTTTCCACACCGGCGGTATTGCGGGACTCGACATCACCCAAGGTTTGCCGCGCGTGGAAGAATTGCTGGAAGCCCGCGAGCCGAAAGGGCAGGCTGCGCTTTCCGAAATCAACGGCTATGTCGCTTCAATCAAAGGCAACAGCAAAGAATCCATCATCCGCGTCGAAGCCAAGGATATTGCCAAGGACGAATATCAGTTCCAGGGGCAAAGGTTGCAGCTGAAGGACGGGGAAACCGTCTCTGAAGGCGATCCGTTGTTCACGAATACCAATGGCGAAATGGTTAAGGCCAAAGGTGGTGGCATTGTTAAGATCGAATCCAATAAGGTCGTGGTTATTAGGGAAGCCGAGAACTTCAAGGAATACACCATGCCCGCAGGCTTGGGCATTACGGTCAAGGAAGGCGACCTGGTTTACGCCGGCCAGCCTCTGACCGAAGGCAACTTAAACCTCCACCAGATTTTTGAGTTCCGCGGCATTGAGGATACTCAGGATTACATCATCCGCGAAGTCCAGCAGATCTACGCTTCGCAAGGCCAGAACGTCAATGAAAAGCACATTGAGATTATTGTCAGGCAGATGTTCTCCAAGGTTAGGATCGAGGATGCCGGCGACACCGATCTTCTGATCGGGGATGTGGTGGACAAAGCCAGGCTTAACATGGCCAATGTCAAAGCCGGGTCTGCCAAGTCCGCCCAGTCAGCCCAGCTTTTGATGGGCATTACCAAGTCCTCCCTGAACACCGAGTCGTTTTTGGCAGCCGCGTCCTTCCAAGAGACCACCCGCGTTCTAATCGAAGCCGCGATCAGCTCCAAGACCGACTACTTGAGAGGCCTTAAAGAAAATGTCATCATCGGCAAGCTCATTCCGGCCGGTACGGGTTACCGCCAGGAAGCCCTTTCCGAAAAAGAAGCCGCTGAATCGGCTGACACGCTCTAAACAAATTCAAAATCCCGCCTTGCTCCCAGCAAAGGCGTGATTTTTTGTCGTTTGCCAGCAGGGCTGGTTTACCTTATACTTCCTCGTGTAATTTACCTTTTCAAATATGGAAAAACAATCCGTTTCTTACTACATAAAGGTCTTGGGGCTTGCCATAGTTGCGGCTGCCGCGATTTACCTTATTCCCGGCAAGGTTCAAAGCCCGACTACGAGTTCAACTCAGCAGCCTTCAAACACAGCTGTCACGGATTTTGCCACCTGTGCCGCTGCCGGCAATCAAGTCTATCAAGGCACGCCTGAAATTTGCCAGGCCGCTGACGGCACGCTTTACATCAACGAGAACAGCCTGGGCAACACTACTACCCAGCAGGCTGACGTGGTCGTCGATTCGCCAAAAGAAGGGGATTTGGTCAAAAGCCCGCTGACGATTACGGGCAAGGCCAAAGGCAATTGGTTTTTTGAGGCGGTCATGCCGGTCACGCTTAAAGATCAAAACGGAAAGGTCCTGGCCAAAACCCAGCTTCGCGCCCAGGGCGATTGGATGACTTCCGATTACGTCAATTTCACGGGCGAACTGAAATTCGCCCAGCCGTCCACGGATTACGGAGTCATCATCATCGAACCTGATAATCCAAGCGGCCAGCAAGATGACCGATCGGCCTCTGTTTCCGTCAGATTCAAATAAAGGAACAAAAAAGAGCCTCCTTTAAGGAGGCTCTTTTAATTTATTTAGGCAGAGGCGGCTTTCCGTTTTTCTTTCTCGAACATTTTTTTGGTCTTCGGCCACTCGGAGACCATGAGCATGTTGTTGTCGGTCAGCTGCCAGATGCTTTCCGTGACAAACGGCATGAAAGGATGCAAAAGTTTCAGCAGGGTCTTGAGCATGACAATGAGCATGGCCTGGGCCGAACCCCTGGTTTCGGGCGAGGCCAGCTTGGCCTTGGACTCTTCAATGATCTTGTCCGCGAATTCGTGCCAGGCGTAGTGGTAGAGGTTTTCGGCGGCGTGGGCGAAGTCGTACTTGTCCATGAGCTCCGTGGTTTCTTCCACGACCTTGTCGAGGCCGCGGAGAATGAGCTCGTCCTCCATGGAAAGCTCGGCATGGAACGGGTCGAAATCGAACTTGTTTTGGATGACGAAGCGCGCGATGTTCCAAAGCTTGTTGGAGAAGTTGCGGTAGCCGCGGATGCGTTCTTCGCTGATGGCGATGTCGTTGCCCGGAAGGTTGCCGACGATTAGGCCCATGCGCAGCGCGTCCGCCCCGTACTGGTCAATTACGCCCAAAGGATCAATGACATTGCCCTTGGATTTGCTCATCTTTTTGCGATCCTTGTCGCGGACCAAGCCGTGCAAATACACGGTCTTAAACGGAACCTTGCCCGTGACGTAAATCCCGAGCATGACCATGCGCGCCACCCAGAAGAACAGAATGTCCCAGCCGGTTTCCATGACCGCGGTCGGATAAAAGGTTTCGAAGTCCTTTTCGGAATGGGTCTTAAGCGCCGCAAACGGCCACTGGCCGGACGAAAACCAGGTGTCGAAAGTGTCGGTTTCCTTGCGGATCTTGGTTGACTGGCATTTTTTGCATTGCGGCGGCTGGCCGTTTACATCGACCATGATTTCGCCGCAGTCGTCGCAGAAATAAGCCGGGATCGGGATGCCCCACCAGATCTGGCGGCTGATGTTCCAGTCGCGGATGTTCTCCATCCAGTGCATGTAGACCTTGCTTAAGCGCTCGGGAATGATCTCGATCTCCTTATTCTCCACGGCCTCCACGGCTTTCTTGGCTAAGGGTTTGATCTTCACGAACCATTGAAGCATGACCCGCGGCTCAATAATGTTTTTGCATTTGTAGCACACGGCCACATTGTGCTTGTACTCAGGCTCAATTTTTTCGATCAGTCCCATGGCCTGCAGGTCCTCGGCCACGAGCTTTCTGGCCTCGGCGACTTTAAGGCCGTGGTATTTTTTGGCCTTTTCATTGTCGCCGAATTCCGAAAGGTCTATCCGGCCGAACTGGTCGATGATCGAAAGCGGGCCCGGGATCTCGTTCTTGTGCTTCTGCCAGATTTCAAAGTCAACGGCGTCGTGCGCGGGCGTGACCTTAACCACACCGGTCCCGAAGTCCTTGTCCACCAGCTCGTCCGCAATAACCGTCATCTTGAATTTGCCCAAAAGCCCTTCGACCTCGATTTCCTTGCCGACGTAATCCTTGTATCTGAGGTCGCTCGGATTGACCGCGACTGCCGTGTCTCCGAATTTGGTTTCCGGCCGGACCGTAGCCAAGGTTAAGGGCCCGTACTTCATGTAGTAAAGCGGGTCGGTGCGCTCCTCGTAGGCGACCTCAAGGTCGGAAAGGGTGGTTTGATGCTTGGTGCACCAGTTAACTACGCGGTTGGCGCGATAAACCAGCCCGTCATCGTAGAGTTTTTCAAAAGTCGAATAGACGATTTTGATCACGCGCGGGTCGAGGGTGAAAGTTTCTCTTGACCAGTCGCAGCTCATGCCTAGGCGCTTGATCTGTTCGTACATCAGCGACTTGTTTTTCTGGGTGAATTCGTAAACGTCGCGGTAAAAATTTTCCCGCTTCATTTTGAACCGCGAGGTGCCTTGTTTTTCCAAAACTTTTTCGTAAACGACCTGCGTTTCAAATCCGGCGTGGTCAGCACCCGGCAGCCATAAGGTTTTTTTGCCGCACATCCGGTTATACCGAATCATGACGTCCTCGATGCAATAAAGCGCGTGCCCCAAATGCAGCGAGCCGTTGGCGTTCGGCGGCGGCATGATGATGCAGTACGGCTCGCCCTTGAGATTATCGGGATTGAAATAACCGGAAAGTTCCCAAAGCCGGTAGATATCGGCTTCGGTTTTTTGGTCATAGGTTTTTGGAATTTCTTCGTTTTTCATAAGCGGAAACTTTAGCGTCGGCAATTCGATTAATTAGCTGAAAGGCTGCTTAGAGAAAATAAAAAACACTTGTTCAGTGTTCAAGACCCAACTTTTTGCGGATAATTGCTTTGCTTAAGCTCTAAGCTCAGGCTGCCAATTTCTACAATTGCTGTTGGAGGTACCATCTTGATTTTTTGGCTGCAGACTGATAAAGTCTACCTACCAAAATCTTGATTTGTGAATTTACGGTTCTGCCGGCGGGGTCTAATTTCAGCCATTTTCGGCTGATTTCTTCCCGCAGCGCCCAGCACCACTTTTTGTCAGAACCATAATCCCATTACTGCAGAAATTGTGGCAAAAAGTGGTGCTGGGAAGCGAAGTGACAGTTCGCGACGCTTTTGTTGGTTGGAAAATCCGACCTAATTATGCCAAAATCGGGTTTTCGAGTCAACAAAGGCGAAAATTGGAAGGAGGGTAACAGTAATGTCTGGATCGA
>JBLMZH010000060.1:0-6486 GCA_050258715.1 Acidobacteriaceae bacterium | reverse complement strand
GAAAGATCTTTTTCATTTAAATTCACCCCCTTTCTATGGTGGGATTTTTAGACCTAAAGCCAAGCCTTTGATCAGCTTGACGGGAAAATATATACCCCAAGCAATTAAGTGTCAAGGGCAAAACCAGAATACTCCAAGCAATTAAAAACCCCGCAATTGCTTAAGCTTTTGCGGGGTTTTTTGGTGCAGATAAAACGAAATGATTAGACGACCGGGTCTTCGACAGGCTCGGTGGTGGCTTCCAATGCCGCCTCAGCTTCTTCGATCAAAAGATCTAAGGGCTCAAGCGCATCCTTGGCCATGTTGGCAAACAATTTCGCATCCTTGTATTGACCGGCCGCAAAAGCGGCGTTGGCCTGGTCAAGATAGGTCTGAAAATCGCTGGCGGGAATTTCAATGTTCAGCTCAGCGGCCTTCGCCGTCAGTTTGTCGTTCAGCGCGACAGCGGAATCGATGGCCTTTTGCGCCTGGGCTTGAAGCTTATCCGCCCGGGCCTGTTCCATTAATACTGTGCGCTCGTCCTTCGGCATTTGACCGGCATAATTCGGCTTGGCCGCAAAGGAATATAGCGCTGAAAACGCGATAGCGGAGGCCAAGCCGGCCCCAACCATCATTCTTGCTTTCTTCATATAAACCTCGCTTGTTTCTTAATTTGTATTTTTAGGTCTAAAGCCAAGTTTAAAGCTTGACGGCAAACTATAATCCTCGAAAAAAGTACTGTCAAGGGAATCAAAAAAGCCCCCTTTTGGAGGCTTTTATTATCAGCTACCTTAGTGTTATCGAAACGCGATGATCAAAAACAGAAGGACAAATTCAATCGCGGACAACACGCACCAGGTGCAATACGCTTTCAGCACGAATCCTTGAATGTAGGTAAAGTACATGGAAAACAGAAACCCGATGAGGACCACGACTGTAACCGGCCAAAAGGCAAATAATCCGTTCACATATAAAAGCATGAACACAAAGAGCAGGATGAACATGGCCAGCCCGGCAAAAGGATTGGGTATGCCGAACGTTCTGCTGTAGTTACTGAACTGAACCTTAGTACACCACTCAGGCGGGAAAAAATAGCACTTAACCGGCTTTTTGCTGATGACGTGCGAGGAAAGATAAATCGTATTGATAAGCCCGATCCCGATCAGAACAAAAATTATTGCATTCATGTTTTGTTTCTTAAGTTCATTTAAATTCCACCCTTAGTCTATCCTTAAGACTCATAAACGTAAAGACCGGGCAAGAAATTCCGTTTGACCTCGCTGGCGGCTGCGAGTAAAATTATTCCCAAGGAGGACAGATGCCAAACGCCATGAAGTGCGAAAAGCCAACGGTCGAGGAGAAGTGCTTCGTCTGCTCCGTTCCGAAGGTCTGCCACGCGGACAAAACCGATTGCCCCTCGCACGTGCACGCCACCGGCTACTACACGCAAGACGGCCAGTTCGTCTGTTCCGCCGGCTGCGGTGAGATGCTCACCCAGGAGAGGTAGCGAAGAGCCATGCCGCCGCTTGAGGAAACGCATAGCCGCAAGTCCTAAACTCACAGGACCTGCGGCTTTTCTTTTTATCAAATTATCCTAGGATATCTCGGCTAATAATTCAATAATTCCGGCCTAAAAAACGCCCAAATTATAATCGCCTTTTCCGCTTCAAACTGTAAACTCATCCAATTTTTCGCAGATGGAAATAAATGTAAAAAGATGTTGTATGACTTGATGCTTAACGAAAGGAACTATGTACGCATTCTTTGATGTTATCAGAAGGTTCATCATCGGCACCTCGATGATCGCCTTTCTCTCGGCTGCCGTAGTTCCAAGCCTGACAGGCCAACAGATAACCGATTCCGCCTCAAGGCTTACTGCCGCGGCCAGCCGCAATCAAACACAAAACCAAACCTCCAACCTTCCCATTCAGGCGACCACAAACTCTTCTTTGAACTGGTCCGGATACGCGGCCACGACCGGGAATTTCACGGCCGTTTCAGGAACGTGGACGGTTCCTGAGGCCAAGCCGGGGCAAACCGGAAACATCAGTGCTGACGCTGCTTGGGTCGGCATCGGCGGAGTTTTAACACACGACCTGATCCAGGCCGGGACCCAGGCCATCGCCTACGAATCAGGCAAGGTTCAATACCAGGCCTGGTACGAAACGCTCCCGCAAGTTTCGCAGCCGATTCCGCTTTCGATAAAGCCCGGCGATTCAGTTACGGTCACGCTCACCCAGACTAATTCCGCTGAATGGTCTTTGGTGTTTAACAACGACACGACCAACCGCAACTTCTCGACAACTTTGAACTACAGGTCATCGCTGTCGTCCGCTGAGTGGATGGAAGAAATGCCCAGTACGATCGCCAATAATTTTATTCCGCTCAACAATTTCGGGACGATAAACTTCACCTCCGGCTGGGCAATGAAGGACGGAGACAAGGTCAACATTCGCGATTCCAGCGCTCAGGCTGTGTCGATGAATGACGGCTACGGCAACCTATTGGCCGCGCCTTCGGTCTTCAATTCGACCGGCACCGGCTTTTCCGTGGTGCAAGCCGAGAACCTTCCGAACAGCGCCATAAGCAGCAACACATCCCCGTTTGAATTCAGCTCAATCCCCGGCGTTGTCCCAGGATACAGTTATCACCGCCATCACCGCCAGTTTACGATCACGATAGTACGGTAAGTTTATAAAAAAATCCCCGCATGTAGCGGGGATTTTTTATTCCTCAAATTTCTTATTTTGTAACGCTAAATGTATCGGCCCATGATTTCCCGGGGCCTTTTGTCCGTTCAGGCTCCCCCCTGACCGGATCTTGGCCGAGAGTAAAAAAGAAGAATTCTCCCGGGAATTTTTTATCCGCCAAAAAATAACGCGGGCCGTTGCCGATCCTGTAATCCGCCGGGCATTTGGTTTCGCTGAACTTGGCACTCGGAACGATCGTGACCATTTCGACGGTTGGCGGCATTGCCTGAGAAAAGTACCCCGAGATCATGCAATCTTTTTCCGAAAGGTCCAAAAGCAGCTGTTTTTTGACCGCAGTCTTTAAGTCGTCGTTTGGATCCTTGCTGAATCTTTGCAGCCACTGGCCCTTGTCCTTGCCTCCGACAAACAGCTTGTCGCCTTCCCTGATTATCGGATCGCCGTTTTTGGCCAAATAATCAAACTTAAGCCCCAGCTCGTCATTGGAATATGTCTTTATTCCGCCTGTCTTTTCCTCAGTCTTAACGCCGGGATCGTTTGCCTGCTTGGGCTGATTTTGCTTTTTGCCTGAACCGAACAATAAATATGCCCCCGCAATCAACAAGATCACAAGCAAAACCAGGCCGGCGGGAAGGAGTATTTTTTTCATTGGTGTTTATTTCTTAAATCGATCAATCTTAGATTCATTTTAAGGATTTTAATACCCTGTTGTCAATAAAATCGAATCGCCAGCGGCCAATATAAAAAGGGGCAAAATGCCCCTTTTTTTACCTGGAAAAAATTATGATCAGTTATTTTGTTGGCGTTAATTCCGTTTTATGCCCCAAGGCCAGAACTGACGCCAGTTTGTTTACATATTTCTTTTTGGTTAATAATCTTGGTTGTTCAGGCTTAATGACTTGTCTTTTGCCCGCAGGAGAGGTCCGCGGGATCGCCTCCATCAACTAATACAAAAGCAGAAAAATATTATTTCGAGGAAAATTATAAATTTGCAGACTTAAGGAAAAATTATTTGGGCAAAGGAAAAAGCCGCAACCTCTCATCGACCGCGGCTTCTTCCTCTGTTAATACAGCCTGGCAATTAAATTGTTTCGGCAAATTTCTTGAAACAACCTGTTCTTGGTGGATAAACATCCAAAAACTATATAGTCATTCTGTTCTGGCTGGCCCTTGATTAAATATTAGTTATGCGCTATACTACTCCACGCAAGCAATACATAAGCGATATCGTTTCCCTTACACGAATTAGTTGTAAGTTGAGAGAGAGAAGCTTAAAAAGGTCGACTTGCATCAATACAATTAGTTTGTGTAAAGGAACTCAAATGGCTAAGAAACTATACGTAGGCGGATTGCCTTATTCAACTGATCAACAGGCCCTTCAGGACTTGTTCGCTCAGGCCGGCACCGTCTCCTCAGCTACCGTTATCATCGACAAGATGTCCGGCAGGTCCAAAGGCTTCGGATTCGTGGAAATGTCCACTGACGAAGAGGCTCAGGCTGCTATCGACATGTTCAACGGCAAAGATTTCGGCGGCAGGACCATCACTGTGAATGAAGCTCGTCCGATGGAACCCCGAACCGGTGGAAACCGGAACTTCGGCGGCGGCGGACGCGGCGGATATTCCGGCGGCGGACGCGGCAACTGGTAATTCATTACCGTTACAAAAACACCACCCGAAAGGGTGGTGTTTTCTTTTTTAGTAAAGTTATAATCTTTATGTGAATAAACTGATGATCGTCGCTATTCCAGCCACGCTCATCAACAAGACAACCAACCATCCCAAAAGAGTCGTGAACTTTCGATTCCTCCAATTCCCCATGACCTTCGGGTCACTGCTTAACAAGACGATCAACACCAAAACCACGGGAGCGATTAAGCCATTGGCCACGGCGGAATAAATAAGGGCCTTGATCGGGTCCAAGCCGATGAAATTCAAAACAAAGCCGATCACCATGGACAAAATGATCACGCCGTAGAAGGCATAAGCCTTCTTAAGTTTTAAGTTCAGGCCTGTATGCCAACCGAAACTTTCCGAGAGCGCGTAAGAGGCTGACCCGGCTAAAACAGGCAATGCCAAAAGCCCGGTCCCGATTATTCCCAATGCGAACAAAAGATAAGCTTGTTCGCCGGCAAACGGCCGTAATGCCGCAGCGGCCTGGGCTGCGGACGTGATATCGATCAAGCCGTTGGCGTTTAAAGTCGCAGCGCACGCGGCAATAATGAAGAACATGACCACGTTCGAAAGCAGCATTCCCGCCCAGACATCAAGCCTCATTTTTGAAATTTCGCGCGGGCTGGCCCCGATCTTGAGCATCTCTTTCTTTGGCTTGCCCTGTGCGATCTCCTGCTCGACTTCCTGGGCCGTCTGCCAGAAAAACAGATACGGAGAGATAGTCGTCCCCAGGATGCCCGTAATCAGCAGAATCTGCTCCTTTGAAAAATTGATCGACGGAATAACCGTGCTGCTTAAAATCATTTTCCAATCGAGCTGAATGCTCAAAGCCGAGAAGACATAAGCCAGAAGGATCAAAGCCAAATATTTTAAATACCGCGCGTAGCGCTCATACTTCATGAAGATCTCAAACAGAAGCGTGATCGCCGTGAAAAAAAAGATAAGCAAGCCGAATCCGAGCTTGGGATTAAGCAGCCTGGTTGCCTGAGCCATAGCACCCAGGTCAGCGCCGATGTTGAAGGTGTTGGCCAAAAATAAAAGCCCTGCACAAATAAACAGGACCTTTTTCGAAAAATGCTGCCTGATGTTCGCGGCCAAACCCTGTCCCGTCACAATGCCGATGCGGGCGCACATTTCCTGGACCAAAGCCATCAAGGGAAAAGTTAAGGGAGCCAGCCAAAGCAGCTGGAATCCGTAGCGCGCCCCGGCCTGGGAATAAGTGGCAATGCCCGAAGGATCATCGTCGGCAGCCCCCGTGGTCAGCCCGGGCCCCAACATTTTCCAATAGCCCGTGGTTTTTTTGATCGAGCTCTCGATCAAAACCTCCCCGGCCCCGATGCTTTTTTCGATCTGCCTTTCAAAGCTGCCAGCGGTTTCTGTTTTTTTTAAACGCTCTTTTGGCATTCTTAAAAACAATTTTTGTTAAAAGCTAAACCCTCCGCCTTTGTTTCGCTTGAGAAAATAGCCATGGTCTTCCGATGCTGTTCCCTTATGCCTTCTGACTACCGGCCGCAATCCCCGCTTATATTCGCTTCGCTTCCCCTCGCGCTTCAAAGGAAATCCGCTTCTGGGGGCGGCTGCTGGCGGGAAAGATGGGCGCGACGCGCTGCGGAAAGGACGCGCTGTCGGGCGATGTTCTCTCTTGGGCAAAATTTGCCTTCTTGCCGGAGCGGACATGAGCGGGCGGGACAGCCTTTCCATCGGCATGGGCGCAAAGGGCGCTTTTGACACAGGGAGAGATTTTTTGATGAGCCTCTCAATGCTTCGGACGTCCGGCCGCTGATCCGGAGTGGCGAAAGAAATGGCGTGGCCGGCAAGTCCGGCCCGCCCGGTGCGACCGATGCGGTGGACGTAATCTTCGGCCGTTGCAGGCAAATCATAATTTAAAACCAGTTCGATTCCGCTGACGTCAATGCCTCTGGCCGCGATATCAGTCGCGACAAGCACACGGTAGCGCCCGATCTTAAATCCGTCCAAAGCCTCGCGGCGCTGGGACAGCGAGCGGTTGGAATGAATCTCCGAGGCGCCGTGGCCCATTCTTCTGACAGCGGTCGCAATATCGCGCGCCTTATGTTTGGTGCGGCAAAAGATCAAAACGCTGCCCTTGTAATCGTTTAACACAGAGC
>JBLMZH010000059.1:0-8835 GCA_050258715.1 Acidobacteriaceae bacterium | reverse complement strand
GTTATCGCGAACGCTTCGCGTTCGCTTTAGACAAATGGTGAACAAAAAAACGAGTTTAAACTCGTTTAGTTCATATCCTCTATTGCATCCTCAATAATCTTAACAGAACCACGGCCTTTGTCAATATGCACTTCGCTGACATCGATTCTCAGGTCAAAATCCTTGTATTGGGGATTGTAGCTTACAAACATCTTTGAAGTAACGACGATCTTGCGCTGTTTGCTTCTGTCCACCGCTTCCGTAGCGCTTCCAAAGCTTTCGTTGTTTCTGGTCTTGACCTCAATGAACACCAGAAGCTTGCCCTTAGTCGCGATCAGGTCGATCTCGCCCGTGGCGCGGCCTTTGGGAGGAATGTAATTCCTTTTGATGATTTTGAAGCCCAGCGACTCGTAATGCCGGGCAGTCAGATCCTCCCCTTCAGCGCCGTTCTTGTCTGTCATCGGCTTCTGCTTGCTTTGGGAAAATATTTGCTCTTAAGCTGATTGGAGTCGTATTCTTTTTTTTCCGGAGTGAAGTTAAACGCCAAATATTTGAGGATGAAGATCAGCCAAACCAATGCGATCGCCAAAACCAGGAGCGCCCAAAAACGGCGGGCAAAGACCGGCGTGTTCTCATAGCGGAACCCGAACCAAATCAAACCGGAAAGCCCTGACACCCAGCAAAGATTGACAAGCCTCTTAAGCGGCTTCTTTGAGACCGGGTGTTTAACAAGCATATTAAGAAGCCAGAGGACAAGTGCTAAGACCAGAAAGCCGGCGAACAGATACCCCAACCACTTATCGTATTCGTCGAGGCTTAGAAGGGGCTGGCTGAGCCAGAAAAGGTAATTGGTAAGCATGGGTTTACTTGATAAATGTTAATCCGTAATGGTACGGGTCGGTTTCGATCTCGCTTTCGAACTTCATGCCGCTTTTGGTTATGGCCGCGATCACGTCCGCCTGCTTCAATCTGTTTGCGGACCTCGGTCCGAACGGTCCGGGCTTATCGCTCCACTCGACCACCAAAAGATGGCCTTTTGTTTTTAAAACGCGGTAAGTTTCGGCAAGCAGCGACCGATAAGATGACAGCTGGTGAAGGACGTTCCCGAATATTGCCAAATCAATCGAACTGTCAGAGATCTTTGACAAAGAATCCTGTTTCTCAAGATCCGACCGGACAGCGGTCAGGTTCTTCAACATCAGCATCCGCGCTTCGGCCGCCACATTTGCCAGGGCCGAATCAAGAATATCTACCACATAGACCTTGCCGGTTTTGCCGACCACTTTCGAGGCAGCGAGAGCATAAAAGCCGCTCCCCGCTCCCAGGTCAGCGACCACTTGGCCGTTGGCAAGCCCGGCCCTAAAAAGGATCTTTTCCGGGTCCAAAAAACGGAGCTTGGTCTTGTATTCTTGCATATTATTAGATGTCCACGATCTCGTGGAATGCTTTGATGTTTAAGGCTTTTTGATTTTTTTCGTCCGCCTCTATGATAACATAACTGGCTTCCACCCGCGAAACGTCCTCAGGCAGATCAAATGCCACCCGGTTTTCCGTTAAAAATCGCTCCATGGAAAGCTCTTTCTTAACCCCCAGCACGGAACCAGCCGCGCCGCACATGCCAACATCGGTGATGTAGGCTGTGCCGCCGGGTAGAATTTTCGCATCAGCCGTGGGAATATGAGTATGCGTTCCGACCAGGACCGTAACCCTGCCTTCCAAGTGATATCCAAGCGCGACCTTCTCGCTCGTAGCCTCCGCATGGAAATCGATGAAGGACGCCGCGTGATCCTCCGGGCGGTGCTGCGCGATCCAGCTGTCGACCCCGGCAAAAGGAGATGAGATCGGATCATGGAACTGCCGCTCCATAAAAACCTGGCCGATGAAATTTCCGACTAAGACTTTGCCTTTTTTAGTTTCGATCGAGATCGCGGTTTGACCCTCATAAGTATCGGGAATATTAAACGGACGCACGATCTTGTCCGGATATTTTTTGAACACTTCTTCGGAAAGCTCTTTCTTGGAATATATGTGGTTGCCGGAAGTAAAACCCTGAACCCCGGCCCGCATCAGTTCTTCCACAGTCTTAACCGTAACACCTTTGCCGTGGGCGAGATTTTCAACGTTGGCCAAAACCAAATCCGGCGCATGCTGTTCAATAAGTTTTGGTAAAACTTTCTTGACGCACTTGCGCCCGGGCTCTCCCACAACATCTCCGAAGAATAGAATCTTTAACATAATAAATTCCCTATTTAAGGCGTCAAACGGTTAACGGTAGCGAAACGCGTATCGAGAGGCGGGACGCGAAATGTCAGACGATACGCGCAGCGCCACCGAAGGACGTTAAACGCTTACGATATTACCTCGCAAATTCAATGACTCTAGTCTCTCTAATGACCATAACCTTGATCTCACCCGGATACTTCATGTCCTGTTCGATCTTGTTCGCGATCTCGCGGGCCAGTTTGGCCGCGCCCCAGTCATCAGTGCGCTCGGGTTTTACGAACACCCGGACCTCGCGCCCGGCCTGAATGGCATAAACCTTCTCAACCCCTTCAAAACCGGCGGCCAAATTCTCCAGGTCTTCCAGGCGCTGAACATACTGTTCGTAAGAATCCCTGCGCGCCCCCGGCCGGCTGCCTGAAATGTTGTCCGCGGCATCGACGATGGCCGCTTCAATGGACGTATACTCGACGTCGCCGTGATGGGCCTCGATGGCATTGACGATCTTTTCCGGCAAATTGAACTTTTTCGCGATCTGTTTTCCGATCTCAACGTGCGTTCCTTCCAGATCCTGGTCCAAAGCTTTTCCAACGTCGTGCAAAAGCGCGCCGCGCTTGACGGTCGGCACGTCCGCCCCGATCTCTTCCGCGATTAAAGCCGCAATCTTGGCCATCTCAATGGAGTGCTTCAAAACATTTTGTCCGTAGCTGGTTCGGAATTTTAGCCTGCCGATAAGCTGAACGAGCTTGGCCGGGAAATCAGCAATACCCAGTTCGTAAACTGCGGCTTCACCGGCTTCCTTGATCATTTCCGCCACCTGCTTTTTGGCTTTTTCCGTGGCTTCTTCAATGCGCGCCGGGTGAATGCGGCCATCCTGGATCAAAGTTTCCAAAGCTAATTTGGCAATATGCCTTCTGACCGAATTGAATCCGGAAATGACGACCGCGTCCGGCGTATCGTCGACAATGACCTCAACGCCCAGCATCTGTTCGAACGTCCTGATGTTGCGGCCTTCTTTGCCAATGATCCGTCCTTTCATCTCTTCGTTAGGCAAGGTCACGGCTGTGGTAGTGGTCTCGCTGGTGACTTCAGAAGCGCAGCGCTGAATGGCCAAAGCCACGATCTCGCGCGCCTGCTTGTCCGAATCTTCCTTGGCATTGAACAAAAGTTTCCGCTGCAGCTGGGCCAAATCCTCTTTGATGTTCTTTTCCGTGGCGTCCAAAAGGACCTTTTTGGCTTCTTCCAGAGAGAGATTGCTGATCTTTTGCAGCTGGTCAATCTGCCTCTGCCTGATCTCCTTCAATTCATCGTGGGTCTTGATCATCTCTTCCTTTTTGTGCACTAGCTCCTGCCGGGCCTTATCAACCTCGCTGGTCCGGCGCTCAAGATCCGTTTCCCTTCTGCTCAAGCGCTCTTCGACTTTCAAAATCTGGTTTCGAAACTCCTGCTCGTTGCGCTTGGCCTGCTCCACGATCTCCAACGCCTTGGTCTTGGCCTCGATCAGAATCTCCTTCTCCTTGGCCTTGGCATCCTCAAGGGAGCGGGCGACCTTGGCCTCAATCGAGTTGACCTTGCTGGCGATCTGCATTTTGCGGATATAGTATCCCGCAAGAAAACCGCCGGCTAAGCCGACTGCTAAAAATATTATGTCCATAACAAAACCTTCCTGTTCGCAAGGAAGCCAGTATAAGAATTTCCGTCTAAATTTTCCTAAAAATCAAAATCCTCCTCCTCGTAAACCTGGAAGTTTTGGCGAGGGGAGAAAAATATTTTCGAAATGAGACGAAAAAATTTCTGACACGGGATGTTTACTGGCAGCCTTAACGGATAAATTTCAATGTTTCAATTCTGACGCTTTCGTCCGAATGACCGAAGGGTTGAAACTCTTAAGTTTCTCGCCTTTCGGCGCTATTACTATACCATAAACGAAGGCGTTGTCAACGCGGAAGCAAGGGTGTGCGAAAGACCCGAATCTTCACGCATTGGACAGTCTGGCCGTTGACCAAGCAGGAGCTAATTCCCTATATTGATTTTGACTTAAACTTCTGAAAGGACCTAAAAATGCAATTCAAAGAGAAAAAATTCGATTCCATCCGGGAGCTGGACGGGATATCGGAGAAAACCTTGACCGAGCACTACAAGCTTTACCAAGGTTACGTCAAAAAGGCCAACGAGATCCTGGATAAATTAAAAACCGCGGACAAAACAGCGGCCAACCAGACCTATTCGGACCTCCGCGAACTTAAGGTCGAATTATCGTTTGCGATCGGCGGGATCAAGCACCACGAACTTTATTTTTCCCACCTTGGCGGCAAGGGCGGGAAGCCGAAAGGGAAGCTTTTGGAGATGATCGAGAAAGAATTTGGTTCGTTCGAGGACTGGAAAGACGATATGGCCAAGACCGCGCTGGCGGCCAGGGGCTGGGTTTGGCTGGCCTTTGATTTCCAAAACGGCATGCTCTTCAATTATTTGGGTGATTCGCAAAATGCTTATCCGGTTTGGGGCAACGCCATGCTCGTTGCGCTTGATACCTACGAACACGCCTATTGGATGGATTACGGAACCAACCGGGCCGGTTATGTCGAAGCTTTTTTCCGAAATTTAAATTGGGAGCCAGTTGAAAAGATGGTCGAAAAGTGGGGAATCGATAAGGCCTGGGAGATAATGCATAAATCCTAATTAAAATTAAAAATCAAATTTCAAAAGTCAAAGTGAAAAATTAAAATCCAAAATTTTTTACACTTT
Organism: Acidobacteriaceae bacterium; assembly: GCA_050258715.1. Taxonomy (GTDB): domain Bacteria; phylum Patescibacteriota; class Doudnabacteria; order UBA920; family O2-02-FULL-48-8; genus JBLMZH01. The sequence goes on along the minus strand of JBLMZH010000059.1, from coordinate 3,891 downwards.
GGTATTTCATTTTGAGATTTGATTTTTGATATTTGAGATTCGAAATAAAAAACCGCCTTTCGGCGGTTTTAATTTTATACCTATTCCCGGACCTTGGCTTCTTTTCCTTTTCGGGTGTAATAAAGTTTGGCTTTGCGGGCCGGAGTGGCCTTAACCACTTCGATCTTTTCGATCGAGGGGGAATGAACCGGGAAGATGCGCTCAACGCCAATGCCGGAAGAAATTTTTCTTACTGTCACGGTGCCGTTGATGTCCTTGCCGCCTTTGGTGGCAATGACCAGGCCTTCAAAAACCTGAATGCGCTCTTTTTCCTTGCCTTCCGGCGAGACGTCCTTGATCTTCTGGTGGACCCTGACGACATATCCGGGCTTGAGCACCAGGGTGTTCTTGAGCTGTTCTTGCTTAAACGAGTTGATCTTCATAGGTGATATTCGCTTTGGTTAAAAGTGTTTGCAGGTCTTCGGGCAGTCTCGAAGCAGTTTCAAACATTGTGCCATCTTTGAGCTTGAATTTCAAACGGAAGGCGTGCAGAAACTGTCTGTTGATCACCGCTTGGTCGGACTCTTTATAAATACCCCCGTAGGTCTTATCCCCTACTATCGGGTGTCCGATGGACGCAAGGTGGACTCTTATCTGATGAGTGCGGCCCGTGTGTAAGTTTACCTTAAGGAGGGCCACCTGGTCAAGACTGCCGGGAGCGAAGGAAAGCGCTCCTTGGGCGACGACTGAATATTCCGTAATCGCTTCTTTTCCCGTTCCTGCCACCATTTTCCGGCGCTTAAAATTCTTGTCCAAAGGAACATCGATTATGCCGTGCAGCTTTTCCGGAATGCCGTGGACCAAGGCCAAATATTTTTTCTCCACTTTGTGGTTTAGGAACAGGTCTTTCAAATATTCGTAGGAATCCTGATTTTTGGCCACGACTATCAAGCCGGAAGTGTCTTCGTCCAGGCGATGAACGATGCCCGGCCGATGCGGCTGGCCGACATCTTTGACAAAGGGCCAGATGGTTAACAGGGCCTGGCTTAAGCTGTCTTCACTATTCCCAGCGCCCGGATGCACGATCATCCCCGCCGGCTTGTCTATGATTGCCAGGTCGGAATTTTCAAAAACAATCTTTAATTCCCTCAGGCTGGGCTTAAGAACGTTATCTTCGATCTCGGGCATTTCAACCACATCCCCCAAAGCGAGCCGTTTGTCAGGCTGATCCTCGCTCTTCCCGTTGATTTTAACTTTGCCCTCGCTGATCAATGACTTGACCCTGCTCCGGGGCTTGCCCGAAGCCTGGGCCAAAAATTTATCCAGGCGGTCCAAGGTTGTAGCAGTATAGATCGGCATTTTTAAAAACTTAAAAGATCGGGACGTTTCTTAGCCGTGCGCTTTTGCGACTGTTCAGTCCGCCACTGCGAAATTTTTGCGTGATTCCCCGTGAGCAAAACCTTGGGCACGCTCATCCGTTCGAATTTTTCCGGCCGGGTATATTGCGGATATTCCAGCAGGCCGTTGGAAAAACTTTCTTCCACCAGCGACTCTGATTTGCCGACAACTCCGGGCACCAACCTGGCAACCGTATCGAGCACGGCCAAGGCTGGAATCTCGCCACCGGTCAAGACAAAATCTCCCAGTGAAATTTCCATATCCGCGATCTTTCGGACGCGTTCGTCAAAACCTTCATAGCGCCCGCAAACCAAAGCCAGGCGCTTGAACTTCCTGAGACTCTTCGCCAAGCCCTGATCAAACCGCTTCCCTTGCGGCGTCATGAGAATAATCCAGCTGTCTTTTTTGCCTTTTGTAAATTTCAGTTTCTTTAAAGCCCTGGCAATGATATCCACCCTTAAAACCATACCCGCGCCCCCGCCATACGGGCGGTCATCCACTGACTTATGCGGCCCGGCTCCAAATTCCCGGAGATTGACCACTTTTATCTTGATCAATTTCTTGGCCACGGCGCGCTTAAGCAGGCTTATGTTCAGATAAGCCTCGAACGCCTCGGGGAACAGGGTTAAAATGGTAAATTCCATGGTCTGATTGTTTGGGATAAAAATCCAGCCCCAGTTGGAACTGGGGCTGGAATGTTTTTAGAGCTTAAATTCGTCGATGTCGGAGGTCAGATCCTTGTCAGCCGACATAGCGGCTTGAGGCTGCCTAGGTCCGCGGTGGGAACCTTCCGGCTCATGGATCTTGAGGTTAACGCGAGACTTATGCTTGGCTCCGACCACACGCAACAGAGTGCGAATGGATTTGGCGGTCTGGCCCTGCCGGCCGATGACCTGGCCCATGTCCTCTGGATTGAGGAAAAGGGTGAGGAGTACTCCCATCTCGTCGACAGTTCGCTCGGTCTTCACGTCTTCGGGATGATCAACCAAAGCTTTTACGAGATATTCAACAAATTCTTGGTCTTTTTCCATATCTTTCACGGTATTAATTTTATTCGGAAAGAACTATTAAGAACAGCTTCTTCGACCCTAGGCATCCTCAGAAAAATTATTTTTGGGCTGCAATTTCATAATTTCGGCATCTTGGGCTCAAAAAATTTTTCAGCTTATTTTTACAAATAAACTTTCAAAATTTTTTGCCCCAATATGCTCGAAATTCTTAAATTTCGCCTTCAAAACTAGTTTTTCAGAGAATGCCAAAGTTTAGCTTTCTTAAGCAAGCCCAGTATAAGTTAATCGTACCGCGGTGTCAACAAGTAACAAAGCTCTTATAAACGCAAGCAAAACAAATTATTCGGACTTTTTATAAACAAAAAATCCCCATCCGGTTTGATGCGATCTTTGCGGAAAAGGATTTTAAATTTTGAATATTAGGCTTTTGGAGCTTCGGCCGGCTGCGCTTCCGCTTCCTTTTTCTTTTTCTTGGGCGCCCAAGCCTTGGTCTTCTTCCCGTCGATCAGCTTCTTTTCGATGAACAGATTTTTGACCGTGGGGGAAATTTGAACGTTCAGCGACAGCCAGTATTTCAGCCGTTCGGCGTCCTTGATGGCGAAGTTCTTGGAGCGCGGATGGTATGAACCGAGCACTTCCTTGAATTTCTTGGAAGCGGAACGGGCCGCTTCGGCCAAAACGATGCGAAACTGCGGCTTATTCTTGGTTCCGGTTCGTTGTAATCTGATGATCAACATTCGTTTCGAAGTTTAATAGTGCCTGCACAGCATACCAAATCTTAGTACTCAGGTCAACACTCCCCGGTCTTGGCCTAAAGCTGCTTGCCGCGAAGGGCATCGGCCTGTTCGAGCTTGATCGAGAGGATTTTTGATATCCCTTCGTCGCTCATTGTCACGCCGTACAAGGTGTGGGCCTGGCGCATGGTTTCTCTATTGTGCGTGATGGTGATAAATTGGGTTTGATGGCGCAGGGTTCCCAAAATCTTGGCAAAACGGATGGAGTTGGCCTCATCCAGGGCCGCGTCAACTTCGTCCAACACCACAAACGGCGAAGGATAAGATGCCAGCATGGCGCAAAGCAAAGCGATCGAAGTTAAAGCTCGTTCTCCGCCGGAAAGGGCGGCAATGCTGGCGAGTTTCTTGCCTGGAGGAGTGGCCTTGATCTCGACGCCGACAATCTGTTTCGATCCTGTTTTCGGCTTGTCCTCTTCCGCCGCCGCTTCCCCTTCTTCTTTTTCTTCCAGGCTTTCTTCCTCGACGATTTCGCGAAGCAAATTCATGTGGGCGCGCCCGCCGTTGAACAGAATGCGGAAATATTCCAAAAATTTTTCCGAGATCTTGTGGAAGCCCTCGTCAAACTGTTCCTTGATGACCGTATCCAGCTCGTCCACGACCTGGTTCAAGTCCTTCATCGCGGAGGTCAAATCAGTGGACTGCGTCGACAGATAATTGAAGCGTTCTTCGGTCTCCCGGTACTCGGCCAGAACCTGCTCGTCCACGCCACC
>JBLMZH010000058.1:0-3881 GCA_050258715.1 Acidobacteriaceae bacterium | reverse complement strand
GCCAGGGCCGAAGCTTCTTCGCCCTGGGACCCGGTGGTCAAAATGATGACCTGGTTGTCGGGCAGTTTGCGGGCCTGTTCCATTTTAATGATCATGTTCTTGGCCGGGACCTTCATGTAGCCGGTGTTGAGACATATCTCGACGTTGTTGACCAGCGACCGGCCGGTAATGACGATCTTGCGGTTCGTCTTGTAGGCCGCATCCAGCACTTGTTGAACGCGGGAAATAAGGGTCGAGAAAGTTGTAAAGATCACGCGTCCTTTGGCGTCGCCGATTATGCGGTTGATGGTCTCACCCAAAGTTTTTTCCGACATGGAATAGCCGGGCTTTTCAGCGTTGGTCGAGTCGGACATGAGCAAAGCCACGCCTTCGCCGCCGAATTTGGCGAGTTTGTCGAATTCCGTGGGCTTGCCGTCAACCGGAGTGTGGTCGAATTTCCAATCAGTCACATATACCAGCAGGCCGGCCGGCGTGCTGATAGCCAGGCCGATGCCGTCCGGAATGTTGTGGTTGATCCGGAAGAACCTGATCCTGAAATTGCCCAAGGTTAAGACGTCATCCTTGTTGAGCTCATGGATTTGGGAGCGTCCGAGGAGATGAAATTCCTCCAGCCGCTTTTTGATCAATTCCCCGGTGAGCTTCATGGTGTAGATTGGCGGATCGCCGATCTTGGGCATGATGTAGGGGATGGCGCCGATATGGTCCAAGTGGCCGTGGGTAATGACGACCCCGCGGATCCGTTTTTTGTTGTCCTCGAGGTACTTGGTATTGGGGATGATATAATCGATCCCGGGCATGGTTTCGTCGGGGAACCCGAGCCCCATGTCAATGACCAGAATGTCGTCGCCATACTCCATTACGGTCATGTTTTCGCCGACTTCCTCAATGCCGCCCAAAGGGATGACCTTCAGAACGTTCTTGGGATCGGTGTTTGCGGGCGTGAACTGGACGGTCGGAGTCGGTTTTTCCTGGACCCTGACAGCAGAACCTGCCGCGTTTTGCGGTTTGCGAACTAATCGCATCATAAAAAATTCCTTTCCCGTGTGTTAGGTCCGAAAAGATCGGATCAGGCCCGCAGAAATGCGCGCCGGGAAATTAAACTATTTAACACACTTATGTGTTTTTTTGTTGGTAACCTCTGAAAAATTATTTTTGGTCTGCAATCCCAGAATTTTAGCATCTCGTCGCAAAAAATTTTTCGGCTTATTTTTATAAATAAACCTCAAAATTTATTTGACGACGATCTGTTTAAAATTCTGGAATTTCGACTTCAAAACTAATTTCCCAGAGGTTACCTAAGCTTGGGCTAAGGCTTCACCCTTAGGGCACCAGTGGCTTAATTAACACAAATTAACCAACGAAGATTGACTAATTTCTGCCAATTAATACCAATTAAGTTCTTTTTTGTTTCGTTTTTTAGCTTATCAAGCGGGTTAAGTATATCTGAAAATCGGGGCGCAGTCAAGGGATGAACGCACGACTAAAGAATGAGCCCGCCGCCTTCTGAAATGAAAATGTCATTCTCTTATTGTAGCGAATAGGAGAATGACCTTAATTTTATCCTTTATTTTCGTGGTTTTTCTTCCACGGGGCCTGTTTCAGAAACGGGCCGTACAGGTCTTCGTCGATCGGCACTTCCAAGCTCGAAAACTTCTTGTCGCTTTTTTTATTTTTGCCGTTGAATTGGACAAATGGGATGTCAGAGATCAAAGCCAGCGGAGTGATTTCATTTCCTTCGCCCATAAGCATGACCGCGGCCGACGCCAGCGAGTCAACCAGATTTGCCTGGGTGATTATAAGTTTGCGTTCAAAAATATCGTTTAGGCCGCGGTAGTCCTTAATCGGAGCGAAACCTGCGAAGCCTAAAGAAATTCCTGTCACGCCGCGCCGCAGGGGAATGCTGTGCGAGTCGGTGATGATGATTCCGAGTTTTTTTACCTGGTATTTTTCCTTGGCCCAAGCCAAGATTTCTTCCGCGGCCTTGTTCGGTTGCAGCGGCCAAAGAATGTAGTAGCCGTCGCCATTGCTCGAGTCAACGCCTGCGGATGGAGCAAAAATATTGTTTTTGATGGTGTGGATGACAAACCCGCCGGGAGTGAAATCTCTGGGCAGGTACATGTCCGCTTCTTGAATCGTCAGATCGGATTTGCTGTGTCCTTCTTTTTTCACGCACCGGCCCTGCCAGATGGCTACGACTTTGGAAGCAATTGCCAAAATCGAGCCTTCGGGTATTGTTTTGATCGAATCGGAAATCGCCTCAAGGAGATCATCCTTCGGCGGCATGAGAATCCGGGTTTTGTAAGCCTTGATGTTCATATGCTATGCGCCTTAAACGCCGCTCAAGTATAACAAATGCAAACCAATAGCTTAAATAAAAAAAGACCTTAGAGATCTTTATTCTTAAGTGAGGACTTCACAAAAAAATCAGTCTAGACAAGCATTTTCTCTGTGATTTTTTTGAGAAGTCCGAACGATTATGGTGCCGCGGGAGGGACTTGAATTCGGGGCAGCGCCAAATGTCCGCTGGACATTTGGCGACGCTCGACTGCTCGTTGACTCGCGTCTCGCTTCTGCCCGTTCTCGTCCCTTTACACTTTAATATGGTGCCGCGGGAGGGACTTGAACCCTCACGGGATTGCTCCCATACGCACCTGAAGCGTACGTGTATGCCAATTTCACCACCGCGGCTTAAATATTATTGCCGGCTTAGTTTACCAATCCTGGCTTAAAAAGTCCACCGTTTTTAAGCCTTATTTGGTTTTTATGTACCAGTGAGCCACGTCCAGGAAACGCTCGGACTGATGCGTTATCGTCGACAGCTCAATGCCTTTTAGTTTCTTGGGAACCTCGTAAACGTAAACCGTGCTGTTGAGGAAGATGGCCGGGATCTGGTCAGCGAAGATCGCCTGGAATTGGATATAAGCTTGGCTTCTGGCATTGGCGTCGTTTGTCTGGCGCGCTTGATTTAAAAGTTTGTCCGCGGTCGGATCGGAAAAACCGGAGAGATTGAAGTACGGGTCGCGCGCCTGGGTAGAGTGCCAGAACGGGAACGGGTCCGGGTCAGCGCCCGTATTCTCCCCGAACAAAAGGACATCAAACGCCCGCGGTCTTAAGTATTGCTGTTCGAGATCGGTCGGCGAGACAATGGCCAGCTGGACATTGATGTTGAGCCGGTTCCATTGTTCCTGCAGTATTTTGGCGGTCTTGATGTTGAGAATGTTGTTGTTGCTCGTCAGGGTAAACTCGAGCGGCTTCTTGTTCTTGGTCCGAATGTTGCTTTCAGGATCAATGACCCACCCGGCCTTGTCCAAAATTCCCTTGGCTTCGTCCAGATTGAAATGGGTCATTTCCTTTATGTGCGGATCATACCCGAGATTGCCTTCGAGGATCGGGCCGTAAGCCGGCTTGGCCAGCCCCAGATAAACGTCGTTGATGATCGGATCGCGTTCCGTAGTAAGCCACAAAGCCTGGCGCACGGACTTGTCTGCGAAGATCGGAGTCTTCAGGTTGAAGAAAGCGGCTTGGTACTGCGGCAGGCTGATGGTCAGCTGCGTATAGTTCGGCGGGAGATTCTCGGAAGCCTTCTTGTCATAAGGAACGTAACCCATGGCCTGGATTTCCTTGGATTGGAATGCAGCCATCATGCTTTCAACGTCCGGATAAAAGTTGAAAGTGATGCGGTCGAGGTACGGCCGGCCTTCGTAATAGTTCGGATTGGCCTTAAGCACGATGGATTTAACGGTTCCGTCCGAGGATTTTTTGATTTCGCGGAACGAGAACGGCCCGGACCCCACCGGGCTTAAGTTTATGTCGGACAGCGGGAAATTGCCGGCGGGAATATTTTCCCAAACGTGCTTGGGCAGTATCCCAAGCTGGGCGAT
>JBLMZH010000057.1:0-5470 GCA_050258715.1 Acidobacteriaceae bacterium | reverse complement strand
AGCTTTCCGACGCATACGATACGGAAGTCGAAAGTTTTTGGGAAATAATGCCCTCGACTTTCATAAATAAATTCGCAGAACTTGCCGGGAAAAAAGTTTTGGATGTCGGATCGGGAAGCGGCCGCGATGCGCTCATTTTGAAAAAGAAACGGCTGGAAGTTGTCTGTCTGGACGCTTCAAAGGCAATGATTGATCTTTGCTGGAAGCGGGGATTGCAGGGGGTGATCGGCGATTTTTCCGAACTGCCCTTTGAAGATGCTTCCTTCGATTCGGCCTGGGCTTACACTTCCTTGCTTCATGTGCCCAAAGCGGAAGTTGCCTCGCCTTTGAAAGAAATTTATCGGATCCTTAAACCGGGCGGGATGCTGGGTCTGGGCATGATTGAAGGCGACTGGGAAGGCTACTACGAAAGTTCAGACATGAAATTGCCGCGCTGGTTCAGCTTTTACAAGCGGGAAGAATTGGAGGGGTTGCTTAAAAAGGGCGGTTTCGAACTTGTTTACTTCGAAGTTTTCCAGGCCGGCAAATCGAGGAAGAAAAATTATTTGAATTTTATTGCAAAAAAAATCTGATGCCGGAAGAAAAGAAAAAGTGGGAACGCGCGTTCTCGGCAGGCGGGGTAGTTTTTAAAAAAGAAGGCGGAAAGGCCTTTTTGTTGCTTATTAACCCCAGGCGGCCAAATTTCGGACCGCCCCAGGACCATTGGACTTTCCCAAAAGGGCTTGTGGACAAAGGCGAAGACAAACAATCGGCAGCCTTGCGGGAAGTTAAGGAAGAAGGAGGGGTGGTAGGAAAGATAATCGCGCCTTTGGGATACGTAAAATTTTTTAGGAGAGCCTACGACCATGATGGAAATGTCCTGAAGTTTGTAGACTATTTTTTAATGGAGTATGCAGAAGGCGATCCCAAGGATCATGATGATGAAGTTGCGGACGCAAAATGGTATCCGATGGAAGAAGTTGAAGATAAGTTAAAATTTCCACATGATAAGGAGATTTACAATAAGGCAAGGAGAATACTGGATGGTAAGGAGTAGTAATGTGATAGTAAGGCATGGTAATAAATTGTTAGCCGTTTTGTTTATAAGTTACGGAGATAAAATTATTAAGCTTAATTTTTAATGTTGTGGCTGTAACGAAAAATTGGGAGTAGTTAGTTTTGGTAATGAGAAGCCGATCCTTCATTAGCTCGTTCCAATGAATACTCTCAACTAAGGAGGCTCTTGCATTATAAAAGAATTTTATTCGATCCAAATAATGGAATCTTCCGGTTCCCTCAGCAATGTTTGCTCCAACAGAATCGGTCGAAGTAATAAATTGATCTCCGATAATTTTTTTGTTTTGCCAGCTCAAAATGCTGTACATTTCCCATCCTAAGCGGGATAATCGACAAGCGAGCCTATAAATTTCCAAATTGTTTAAAGATAATTTTTCCATAAGGCGCTATAATAGCACTTAATATCGGCGATTACAATCTCTTACACCGCCTTCCCATTCCTTTCCACTTCCTTACTCCCTTACTATTCCTTACTAATTCTCTTACTATATCCTTACTATTTATTACCTTCATGAACTCTGACCCGATTGACGAAATCAAATCCCGCCTGAACATCATCGACGTCTTGTCGGATTATATTCAGATGAAGAAAGCGGGGGTCAACTACAAAGCCAACTGTCCTTTCCATAAGGAAAAGACCGCGTCTTTTATGGTCTCGCCGGTCAAACAGATTTGGCACTGTTTTGGCTGCGGCCTAGGCGGCGATATTTTTGAATTCATCAAGGTCATTGAAAACGTCGAATTTTCGCAAGCTTTAAGAAGTCTTGCCGACCGGGCCGGAGTCGAACTTAAAAAACCGACGGTCGCCGAGATTGAGCTGCACGATAAAAAAGGACTTTTGATTGAAATTAATGAAAACGCCGCGGTGTATTATCAAAAGATCCTCTGGGAAAGCAAGGCCGCGGCCGAGGCCTTAAAATACCTCAAAGACAGAGGCTTAAGCAACGAAACGATCAAGCATTGGGGCTTGGGATTTGCCCCTGACGATTTTCACTATCTTGAGAATTTTTTGGCCAAAAAATATTCGCGGCCGGACATTGAAGCTGCCGGACTGATCATCAAACGAGATTCGCGCCGGCCCGGAGAAAGCGGCTACTTTGACCGTTTCCACGGCCGCATCATGTTCCCGATCAAAAGTTTTCACGGCGATGTTGTCGGGTTTACGGGCAGGCTTTTGAAAGAGCAGGAGAACACCGGCAAATATGTGAACAGCCCCGAGACGCAAATTTATAACAAGAGCGAAGTCATCTACGGCTTGTACTCGGGCAAAAACGCGATCCGCAAGGAGAACCGCGCCATCCTGGTTGAAGGACAGATGGATGTCATCAGCTGCCACCAGGCCGGATTCACGAATGCCGTGGCATCGTCGGGGACGGCAATCACCGTGCAGCAGCTTTCGATCCTCCAGCGCCTTTGCGAAAATCTCTATTTTGCTTTTGATTCTGACGCGGCAGGAACCAACGCCACCAAGCGCGCTTTGGAAACGGCCTTAAGCCTGGGTTTCAGCGTCAAGATCATCAAGCTTGCTCCGGCCAAAGATCCCGACGAGCTCATCAAGAAAGGAATTGGCATCTGGCAGAAGGCTGTGGACAGCGCCCCGCACTTCGTGGAATATTTTTACGAACAGCTGTTTAAGACCAATGATCCGAACAGCGTGGACGGCAAGCGCGAGATCAGCAAAGAACTGATACCTTTGATTTCAAGAATTCCCGATTCCATCACTAAAGCTCATTTCGTGCGCAAGCTTTCCACCGGCCTCAATGTTTCCGAACAAGCCGTCTGGGACATGCTTAAGAAAGTCCATCTTCCCAAACTTGTCCAAAAGGATCCGGCTCAATTGGTAAAAAAGGACCGTCGGGTTTCTTTGGAAGAACAGATCTTAGGCTTAAGCCTCATGACCTCCACCAAAAAAGTTTTGGAAGGATTTGAGCCCGATGACTTTTCCGAAGACAACCGCGAGCTCTTGCGCGCTTTCTTGACACAGGATAGAATGGATATTGAATCTCTCAAGTCCAAGTTTACGAACTTAGGCACCCGTTTGGATCTGCTCACGTTCTCCACCCAGGTGGAGGTCGAGCAGCGCGGGCTTGATGCCGACTTGGAGCTCACAAATGCAGCACTCGAACTTAAACGGCTGCTGCTAAAACATAAGATGGAAGAGCTGACAGCGAAGATGTCTTCGGCCGAAGCCAAGGGCGACAAAGCGCTCATTAAGGTTCTCGCCGAGCAGTTCGCTCGTCTTTCCGAGGAATTATCGAAAATTCCCCAATAATCCGTATTTAGGGTATAATAGGAGAGATTTCACTATGGCTAAACACGCGAAGAAGTCGGCGAAAAAGCCGAAAAAACCCCTCAAACAGGCGAAAAAACTGAAGAAGCAGTTCCATCCCAAAAAAGGCAAGCCGTCCGGTCAGAAGAAGGCGGCGAAGCCTGTTTTTGCTAAACAGCCGAAAGCCGTTGAGGAAATATCCAGACCCATTGACTGGGAACGCCAGGTCAAGCTTTTGGCTGACCGGGGAGTTGCCCGCGGGTTTTTGACCGAGGCCGAGATCATCCATGCCATGCCGGAGATCGAGGACAATATCGGGGCGGTCGAAAAACTTTTTGATATTTTGGAATCCAAAGGCATCGAAGTCGTTGATCAGGAAGTGGCGTCGGTTTGGCAGCAAGCCGTTGAAGCCAGCAGAGTCAAGACCAAGAAGGAAGAACAGATCGCGGAGAGCTACAACCTCGGCGATATTTATGACGATTCCATTCAGATGTATCTGCGGGAAATCGGCAAGACTGCTTTATTGAAAGGCGAGGAAGAAATTGAGTTGGCCAAGCGCATCGGCAAAGGCGACGTCGCTGCGCGCAAACGACTGATCGAAGCCAACCTCCGCTTGGTTGTTTCGATCGCGAAAAAATACATGGGCCGCAATTTGGGTTTGCTTGATTTGATTCAGGAAGGAAACTTGGGCCTGTTCCGCGCGGTTGAAAAGTTCGACTGGCGCAAAGGGTACAAGTTTTCGACTTACGCCACTTGGTGGATTCGGCAGGCAATTACCCGCGCTTTGGCTGACCAGTCGCGCACCATCCGCATTCCCGTGCACATGGTTGAAACTTTGAACAAATATGCGCAGGCCGAGCGGCAGCTGGTTCAGGACTTGGGTCGCGAGCCGTTGCCCGAAGAGATTGCGTCTGAGATGGGGATTGAAGTTGAGAAAGTTTATCAGTTGAAGAAAATTTCCCAGGAAACGGTTTCAATTGACACTCCGGTTGGCGACAGCGACGAAGAAGATTCTTATTTGGGCGACTTTATTGAAGACCCTGATTCGGTCACGCCTTCGGAAACTGCAGGCCGGCAAATTCTGCGGGAATATGTCCAGGAAATTCTAAAAGATTTGGATCCGCGCGAACAGAAAATTCTCAAGATGCGATTCGGACTCGAGGACGGCGTGACGCACACTTTGGAAGAAGTCGGAAAAGAATTCGGGGTTACGCGCGAACGCATCCGCCAAATTGAAGCCAAGGCTTTGGACCGCATCAAGGAACATCACAACATCACCAAACTTCGCGATTACTAAGAAGCTATGAGACAAAAACAAAATTCACAATCCGGGTTTACACTCATGGAGCTGCTGGTCATCATTTCGATCATCGGCCTTTTGTCGTCCGTGATCATGGTTTCGATGAGGCAAAGCCGGGAAAAGGCCTATTACTCCCGCGCCGCCCAGGAAATGAGATCCATGGCCAACGGATTCGAGCTTTATTACAGCGAGCACAACGCTTATCCGGCGGACGCAAACCGCGGGGTCATGCCTTCCGGGATGAACAGTTTTTTGCCTGGTGGCTGGCCGGACGGCCCCTGGCCGGGGAGCGTTTATGACTGGGACGGCTGGGCGGATCCTGAGCGGCCCGGGCAAATGATTTATCAGATCAGTCTGAGGTTTTGCGCTGCGGGCGGAGGTAGCTGCAGTTATCCGAATATGGACTGGGCCGAAGACTTCGGGGTGGATAGCGCGGTGTATTTCTGCCTTTCCGGGACTTGCCGCTCACACGTTTCGCACCCAGTGGACTACCCCGGTAAGCGGGTGAATTGAGGTCATAAATTGATTTAAAAAACCGCCAAAATCGGCGGTTTTTTGCTGCTTATACTGGACCCATTGAACCATTGTAGCGAATTAGAGAATGGGGTCGGGAAGTTGTGAGGATCATTGCTTTATTTGAGTTATTTAGCCCAGCCCTCCATATTATTTGCTGTTTATGACCCTTGAATTACTGGCCGGAATTTGGTAATATTTCTTTGCTACATTCCGGCGTAGCTCAGCGGTACCTGCCTGCCGGCAGGCAGGGAGCGAGGGACTGTCATGGAAGTTACAGTGTATGCAATTAAAAGCCAGAAGGACGGGAGGATTTATGTAGGAATAACAAA
>JBLMZH010000056.1:0-4241 GCA_050258715.1 Acidobacteriaceae bacterium | reverse complement strand
CTGAGGCCACGGCCGTGGTCTGTGATTCTTGCGCCGACTTATAAGCATTGAAATACGTCAGGTAAGTGGAGGAATTTTTGTTCGGCACATCCACGGTCCAGGAATCAGTGCTGATCTGCATGGTCGACGGAAAAGTCAGATAAAGACCTCTCGTCCCCAAAGGAGTCGGAGTGGTGGAGGAATAGAGGACGTCGCCTGTTGTTTCCAGCCCGCTGGTATAGTAATACTTCCCTGTCTGGCGGACGGTGTAAGTGCCCTCAACCGTTCCGGTGTAAGTACCTGAAACCGTCGGCGGAGTTGTGTTGAGGTTGGAGGTTGCCGGGACTGCGGTTAAGCCTGCATTCAGCATGGAAGAATAAGCGTTGTCCACCAAAACTTTTTGCTGGGTCTTGGTGTTTTCGAGCGTCAGCTTGGCGTTGTCCAAGGTCACAGCCGCGGCATCAACAGACTTTTGCGCGACCTGAACTTCCTCGTTGCTCGCTCCGTCCAAGACCCGCTGATAATTCGCTTGAGCCGAGGCCAAGGACCCTCTGGCTGAAGTCAGCGCGGCCTGCTGGTCCTTTTGTTCGAGGTTGGCGATGACATCGCCGGCTTTGACCTTGCTGTTAACCGCGACGTTCACCCTTCGCACGACCCCGGTGGCCTTAAAACTCAAATTCAAATCGGTCTTGCTGGTCAGCTCGCCGGTTGCCAGAACGGTTTGTTTTAGGTCCAGCCGCTTGACCGTGTCGGTAAGCAAGCTCCCGGTTTTGTTCTTTGAGCTGACAATCTTGTAGCCGATTCCACCCACGACCAAAATGATGATCGCAAGCCAAATGATCCGGCGGAGGGAAAAAAGTTTTCTTATGTTCATGGTTTAATATTGGTTAATAGTTGTTTTAAGTGAGCGGACAGCTCTTTTTTGGTATGCGGATTGAAATCGACATTCTGGAGAAGATAATGGATGATGTTGCCCATCTCCTCGGACTTGAACAGGACCAGGACCTTGCCGAACTTCCCAGTGATCATCAGTTTCTCGCCCGATTTAAGATCAAGGTCTTTTCTGGCTTCCGCCGGAATGACGATCTGGCCCTTAGCACCAATGCTTGAAGTGCCGTAAATCTTATCCTGCCTGTGATGATCCATGGAAAGCGCTTTTTTTCGGGATTTAGGTTTCATTTGGCGTAATTAAAAAGTATGATTTAACCTACGAATCATACTTTATCCCGGCAGTTTAGTCAAGTGGTCTTCTTAAGTCAGGAAGGCCAGAAAGGCAACAATTGAGAATAGCGACAAAATTGTGCTTAAAATTATGGTCGTGCCGACAAATGTCCGGCTTAAGTTTTGCTGGTCCGCAATGACAAAAGTCGTGGCCGCTGCCGGCATGGTGGCGGTTAAGGCCGATATTTGCCCCCCGACATGCCCTAATCCGAACAAGGCGGCCAAAGCCCAGGCAAACAGCGGGAAGGCTGCCAATTTCAAAACCGAAGCCAGCAGGCTTAAGTTGAAGTGCGGGCGGTCAAACTTGCCGTGCATGAAGGCGCCGAGCGCAAACAACGCAACCGGAGAAGCCGTGGCGGCCAGCATGCTGACCGGCTTGGAAACCACGGTCGCGATCCAGGACGGCAAAGAAATGAAGCTAAGAATTATCCCCAGCCCCAAAGCGATCATCAAGGGGTTAGTCAAAAAATCGAACAAATAATTTCGCAACTTGCCTGACCTGTTCACCAAGTACTCCGCGACCATGATCGAAATGACGATGCCGATCACAAGATGGAGTGTGGCGTTGCCGATAATGCCCCCTAGATAGTCGCCGTTTAAGACTGGGCCTAATATGGGGAACCCCATATAAATAGTGTTCCCGACCAAAGAAGTCATAATGATCGCCGCCTGAAGCGGACGGCTTAAGCGCATCAATGGCAGCACTAAAAGCAGGAGCAGGGTGAAGAGCACTAAAATAACAACGTTAACCAGGAACAGCTTGAACAGGCCGGGTTCGGTCCATTTGATTTGCCAAAAACTGATGAGAATGATCGCGGGCAAAGAAACGTAATAGACAAAGGAGTTGAGAACATGAACCCAAGCCTCCCCCACCAGGCCGTATTTGCGCAGCAAAAAACCGGCACCGATGACCAAGAACACCGGAAGAACTATGGCCAGTATCTGCGACATTTTGTGTTTGTTTCCTTTTTTTAATTATTCGATGCAGCAATCTATGGCTTTTTTGACCAAGCCCCCGAGTTTCCCCGCAAATCCTTTTTTCTCCTGGTCGTGTTTGTTCAGCGCGTCATCATCGATCTTCTTGAGGCCCTGGGCGTCAATGAGTTTCATGTTCACTCCCCAAAACAGCGAATAGAGCGAATAGGCTTTGTCGAACATTTCCTTGGCTTCGTCTTTGCGGCCCATGCCCAGCTGCTTGGTCCCGACCTCCATCAGTCTCATGGAAGCGGCCAAAAGATGTTTTGAAATGCACCAGACCTCACCCTCATACTCCTTGATGATTTTCTTGAGAAGTTCCTTGCGCATTTCCCTGACCTCAGAAAGCAGGTCAAAATAATCGGGCTTCCCGGTCTTTTCCGCAGTAAAGAAAAAGTGTTCCTCGATCGAAACCAGGTTCATGATCGCAATCGACAAATCCTGATCGGACGAAAGGTCCATCTTCTCCTGCCTCTTCATGTGGTCCGCTTTGTCGACGAGTTCCTGGAAATTTTTGAGCTGAGTTTCCATATTTTTAAGTTAATAAATAAAAGGCCAGGCTGAAAATCAAAAGCGAAGCAATCGGCATGGCCACTTTTTGGTATGGAAAATATGCACGGCCGTCGTGGCGGCGCTTCATCCATTCATAAAGCGTTGTGGCCGCAAAAAAGCTTACGGATCCTGCAATTATTCCCAAAAGGATCTTGTCCACTCCCCAAAGCTTGTTTAAAGGATGCCCAATGACGTCAGTAAAGAACAGCGGCACGACGATCAGGGCGTAATAGCCGACAATGGTCAAAAACTCTTTGGCTGGAAAGTTGTAGTTCTTTTTATTCAGCCAATTTAAGGTCCAAAAGATCAGCGACACAGTCAATCCGCCTATCCAAGTCCCGCTGATTGTATCGTCAATGCCCAGCCAGCGCGACAAACCGACCCCAGCCACGACTGCCACGGTGCAGACCGGACACACGGCCGAAACGGATTTTGCAAAGAACAGTCCGAGGAAGGATATGAATAAGACAATGTTTTTTTTCATAAGCAAAATTATTTAAAGGTGAAACTTCGGCTTTGAGCCGGTCCCCTTAACCATTCGCTTAAACTGAGGTTTGGTTATTAAGTGCTCATCCCGCAATTTCTTTTCGATCTGATAAAATTCGTTGCGGCTTAAGCGCTTATCCTTGAGCGCCCCGGTTTCTTTCATCAATCCCTGGATTTCCTTGGCGATCTCGTCCCGGCGGCTGAACTTTGAAAATCCAAGCCCTTTCAGATCGTCCCTTATGGCCCGAAGTCCTTTCTTTGAGCTCGACAATTCCGGGCTGGACTTAGCCTTAAGTCCGACGGCATTATCCTTGAAATCAAAAAACGGTTTTTTAGGCAGGTTCTGAGATTCCGCCTGAGCGGCGCTTTTCGCATCCTGCCGGGCTTTCTTTGGTCCCCCAAAAAGGTCGCCGAACATTCCTTCCGCCTTTTTTTCTTCAGGCACGGCCTTGGCTGCTGCGGCCTGGCGCCGCTCGGTCAGCTCGGCCATGATCTTTTCCGTGATGTTCTTCGGCTTCTTGTTTACTTCCTTATCCTTGCCGTAAACTTTTTGGACGGTCTGGCCGCCCTGGCCATTAGCCGGGTCACTGTTGTAGACGCTGTCAGAAGTTTGGGGTTGAGAAGCCGCACCCGAGGATGATTTGGAGTTATTGCTGCCGTTTGAATTCGAAGGACCCGCACTCGGCTTTGCCGGAGTTTGATCGCTGCCGAAAGATTGCCTTTGGGGCGCAAGGTCGCCATTTCCCATAAATTTAATTTATGCCGGCTTTAGCCTTAAAAAATTCCGTAACGTCAATCTCGCCCACAATGCAGTTGGATCCGTCCCACAAAAAAGGAACGCCAATGCTTTTCGTGTCGATCTTGCAAATCTCGGCCTTGCTGACCAGGAGTTTGGCGTTGTCCTGATTGTTGTAGACTTCAAGCATTCGAAACTGGACCTTGGAGGCGATGTTGTTTGTCTGAATGAACTCCTCGACTTTGGCGCAGTGCGGACAGCCTTCGCCCACAAAAAGAATGATCGCGGGTTC
>JBLMZH010000055.1:0-10609 GCA_050258715.1 Acidobacteriaceae bacterium | reverse complement strand
TGGTTAACACCGCCCGTCCCAAGTTATAACGCCCGTCACCCATACCCCTGCCCGCCGGCCGCCTGGTTTAGAAACCAGGAACGATTGGCTCACGAGTCGCCGCTCTTGCCCCCGGTCCTGTCAAAGACGCGGGCGCGAATGAGGGCGTTCATGTACTCGCGCTCGTGGCCTTTGATGTTGCAGGCCAGGACAGGAGCGCCGGTCTTCGGATCGACGACCTGATTGCATCGGTCGCAGACCGTTATGACATCCACCGCTGTCGAGCGGAGAACAACCCGAGCGTTGCAGCACTTGCTGCGGATAATTTGCCTTGGCATCATCCCCCTTTCAGTTCGCAGCCGCGGCCTACTTGGTCAGTTCGAAGAATCGCCACCACGTGTCCAGGACGATGAGCGCGTTGGCCAAACCATGCGCAGCCATCGCCGCGATCGAGGCCTTCACGAAAGCCTTGTTCATCCCGCCGCACTTGAGAAACACGAGGCCGAAGAAGAAGCCTGAAATGGCCACGTCGATCTTCACGACCGTGGAGTACGGATGGATCGCGCCGAACAGAATCGCGAACACGGTTGCCGCCGGGAACACGAACTTCGGCGAAGTCGAGATGAACGCGATGACGATGGACAGAGGGAGCACCCGGAAGATGACCTCTTCCTTGATCGGCCCCCAGATGAACATCGAAATGAAGATGTAGGCGTTGTAGTACGCGAAGGGCGTGTCGGTCGGTTCAGGGAGGGGCGGCTTGGGAACCAACCCCCAATTGATCAGCGCGTTTTCCACGGAAAAATCGAGAGACACCGTGATCAGCGCCGCGAACACGACGTAGCCGACGATCTGCCAACCCTTCGCGTCATTCTTGAGCCAGTCCATGAACTTGTTCATATCACCTTCCTTCTGGTTGTCAAAGGGCTAATCATTGAAACTAACAATACCCTGAGCAATGGATCAATTTATCATATAATCAGAGCATTTGTCAACGCTCGCTTAAATGCCCCAGGCGAAAAGCAGGCTGTTATTTCCCGATATTCCAAGCTATAATAATCTTAAGCCATTAACCGAAACAAAATGCTTATCAAATTCATTTATACCTTGTTTTTAGCCTTACTAGTTGCCCTTTTTGTGGGCTTGGGAATTGACGCGTTTTATCCCGGCCCCAAAGCGCCGCAGTACCCTTTCGAATTAAACCAGGCCAAAGAAGGCTGCCAACCCACGATTGAGCAGCAGACGCTGGATAAAAATTTCAACGTCGCTCAGCAAAAATACCTTGATGAGTCCAAGTCTTATAACCGCAACGTTTCCGTCATCTCGCTGGCTGCCGCCATTTTGATAATGGTCATAAGCCTGACCATGTTAAAGCGGATCAAAATGATCGCTGACGGCATGCTTTTAGGCGGCGTCTTTACCACGGTCTACAGCATCATCCGCGGGGTGATGAGCGACAGTTCGCAATTCAGATTTTTGATCGTTGCCGTGGGGCTGATCATCGCCTTGGTGCTGGGTTACATCAAATTCCTCCGCAATAAGGAAGAACCGACGAAAATCGCTTAAACAAAAACCGCCGTTTACCCGGCGGTTTTTTATTTGGCCAAAACGCGAAAATTGCGCAAAGAAAAACTAATATTCCTTATGCCCGATATCTTTCAAATCTTTTTTAGCTTTATTGAGGAACTTGCCGAAGCTGCGGCTCTTTTCTTTCTTTTCCAGCTTGGTCATTCCAAAGTAGTCAGCCTCTTTCTTTAAATTAATAAAGTTGGAATATTGTCCCTGCTCAATTTCTCCGTTTTTTACCGCCGCAAGCACATTGCACCCCGGTTCGTGAGTATGAGTGCAGTCGTTGAATTTGCAGCCTTTTGCCAAGGACTTTATATCATCGAATAAATTCTCTACTCCGGAAGCGGCGTCGGCCAAACCAACTTCGCGCATCCCCGGGTTGTCGATCACGATCCCTCCGTTTTCCAAGAAGTACATTTCGCGGCCGGTTGTCGCGTGCTTCCCTCTGCCTGAATATTCGCTGATATCCTTGGTCTTAATCAGTTCTTTTTCCAGCAATCGATTGATCAGAGAGGATTTGCCTACTCCTGAAGAACCAAGAAAACAATAAGTGTTTCCTTTTGTGAAATAGCTTTTCAATTCAGCCAACCCTTCAAGGGTTTTGGTGCTGGTCGGAAAAACATCAATATTTTCGAATCGATTTCTGATTTGGCCAATCTTGGAATCCAATTCTTCTTTTGGGATTAAATCGGTTTTGTTCAAAATAATAGCCGGCTTAATGCCGCCATCTTTGGTAATCGCAAAATATCTTTCAATCCGGTTCAGATTAAAATCGCGGTCAACCGATTCGATGACGAACGCCACGTCAATGTTTGTGGCAATAATTTGAATTAGATTCTTCCCGCTGGATTTTCGTTTGATTATGCTCCTTCGCGGCAATACTGCCTTGATTACGGCCTGTTCGCTGTTGAGTTCGGTGATTGCTACCCAGTCGCCCACTGCAGGATAATCTTCCCTGGATGAAGCCGTAAACATCTGCTTCCCTGTAACCTTTGCCAAAAATTCGCCATTGGGATTTTGAACCTTGTATGCACCCTTGTGCTCGCTGACCACGCGCGCAGCAGAAAAGTCGCCCAACCCCAATTCATTGCGCTTTGATTCAAAAAACGAGCTATAACCTAAATCTTCAAGGTTCATTCTCAAAAATGATTAATACTAGATTAACTTTCTTTTCTTGATTTCTTCCAAAATCTTCCCGCCCAGTGGCCGGCATTGGCAATTCTTGGCGTGCCCCAAATGCCATTTGATCCTTTGGTCCAAAGTTGGGTTCTTCGGCATCTTATGCGCCAGATGCCATTTGGCATTGATCTTTGAGTTCATTTGCTGAATCTTAGGCGATTTGGGCAAAAGCCACGCAGTAATTATGGCCGAATTTTTTGGCGCACTTCGGGCAGTAGGCGTAGTGGAAAAAATATTTCAAAGACTTTTTTCCCTGATTGGCCAGATACTGGTCGGTTTCCTTGATCCATTTTGGAACATGGTTATATGGCCCGTCAAAAACCTTGCTGACAAAAGTTCCTGACAGCTTCTCCATTTTTCCGCCGGCAACATCTTTGGTTACTGTCATATTGATCTCGGATTTCCACGGTGAAGGATCGTAACAAAGCATGAGGAATTCTTTCGGATCAGGCATAGCGCCTGCATCCTCGATCTTTTTGCACATTCTCTTTATCACCGCTCCCATGTTCAAAGGAATATGCATGATTTGAAAAACATTGTCCTGCATGAACAATTTGTCCTGCCAGGTCGTGGTTTTGTTGTCCCAGTTCGCAGGATTGAACTCTGGACAGCATTCTTTGTTTTCGTTCTCCATATAAATATTATTAATGATTAATTATTTTTTTGAATGAGGAAAAAGGACATTGATAACTTGTTGGACGTGATGGCCGAAATGCGGCTCATCCCCTTCGTCAAAAACCCATGACATGTGCGGCCGCTGTCTGATCTTGTCCGCGCCGATTTTTTCAATTTCTGTCTTAAGTATTTCTTCCCACTTTTCCAATTCGGCCAAAAGTTTTTCCGGAGGATAATCCTTGAATTCCTTATAAACTCTCTGATTGAAATCCTGATAATTGCCAGTGGCCATAAACCACGGCTCGGTTTTGGTTTCCCAGCTTTTCGGCAAAGTCGTGGCCACTTCCCGCTCCCATCCGACCAAATGAGCCAACACGTCTTTAACCGTCCATTTTTCCGAGGTTTTCTTGGCCCAATCCTCAGGCTTTAAAGACTTAAAGAAAGAGATGATATTCATATATTGAGGCAGATTTTATTAGCTAAGCTAATTGTAGCACCAGCAATAATAAAGAAAAGGCCGGGCTTCCAAGCCCAACCCAAAGAGCGGAACGTTAGATATTTTACAAAACTTCTTCTTTAAAAATATGCTTATTGAAAAATTTCTTGACCGCAGGCCAAATAGTTAAATTTTTCATCTCCCCAACTGTAAAGTATCGGGCTTCAGCCAGCTCTCCCGCATCTATCTTGAAATCGCCCCCAAGCACTTCCGCCCGGAGGATAATAAAAGCCGCTAAATTCGCCAAAGTCCTTTTTTGACCTGACAAAAAGATATTCATCCTCACCGCCGTTGTTGAGCCTGTTGATTATGGCAATTGTCACTTTTTTCATTTTCGGTTCGTCGGGACAGCAATTATGATCGTCCTGAACCTTTCTTTCATTGGGCAATCTTCTTCTCCCGGCCCTTTTTCACCCAGGCAACGGCCAGAGGAAGAATAAAGGTCAGGGAGTAATAAAGATAAACGTCCAGCTTGTAATACCCGTCTTCAGGTTTGAGAGCCTTAAAAAGCAGGAAGTAATCCAAGATCACTGCGATCAGGGTCCAAAATACGGCCAGCGAAAAATAATAACCAAACGACTGGCCTTTAACTCTTTTTATTAAAACAAAAAGAGTCACGATCACGCCGATCGGCATGATGATCCACCCAATCGCAGAACCCTGGACGAACGGAAAAAGGATCAGGCCCAGAACATATCCAATCACCCAAAGGGCGATCCCCCAGCCGATGGCGTCCTTCAAAAATTGTTTTGACATGACAAATGATTAATTAATTAACATTATCATAACAAAAAACGCCAGCATTCGTGAAGTGACCAAGGCGGATGCTGGATATTTATCTTTTTTTCCGATTTTTTAAGATTCCCTTGATCCTGTTTTTCCCAAGCGCTGCCGAATCAAGGGTCCCTATGGCCATTAAGACTGCTTCTTTTTCTTTGGCTCCAAGAGGATATTTATCGAGGATTTTCATTATAATCTCGATCGCTTGTCTGGGTTCCATAAAGGTCAGATTAAAAAATTAACCAAGGCTTCAATTTTATGATAACAAAAAAACGCCGGCATTGAAACGTCTAGTATGTCCGGGCGCTTAACCTTAAATTACAAACTGCCTTTTTTCCCCTTTAGCGTCATTGACACCAAAAGAAAAATCAGGCCCATGATGAAAAATATGCCAACGGATTGAAAAACTATAGATAGACGACTGAACACTTCCATGTTGCCTGCCTCTCTTCTTTGAGCATTTACCTGTCTAAATATGGTCTCTTTGCTAATCAATGTCAATCGTTCAAAATAGCGCGAATAAAAAGGTTTTATATCCACTTTTAATGCCTGTTTTGAGCCTAATTTTGTGGGATCATCCATATCGCCGTTCCGCTTTCGGGAATAGGATAGAGTGGCTGGGAGGAAAACCTTTTTACACGAAGGTACTAATAATATTGAGCTTCTAAAACATCTTTATCAGGATTACCATAAGCGGCTAGCTTACATCAAAAAAAATCCGACAGATAAAAATGCATAGCGCAAAGTGTAAGGAGGGGGCAGTATGCCCTGCATATTACCTCCTCTTGTCAGCACTTCCCGGTCGAAGCTCCAATATTAACTTTGAAAGGAAAAGATATCATGGATAACCCAAAACCGATTCAGTCAGCCGATAAGCCGGTTGAAAAGAAAGAACCGAATAAAACCGTTCCTGCCAGCACCGATCACAAATAACTCAACCAATAAAAAACACCTTTGACAAGAAGGTGTTTTTTAGCGGCTACATCTCGGGCGCGGCATCGAATTTTTTCTGAAACTCAGTCATCCAATTTGAGGTTTCTTCAGGCGTCATTTTCCCGATATCGGAAGCCATGTCAGGGTGAGCTTCGTTTATGTGATCCATGCCGTTCGCGACCATTTCTTCCGCGCTGTTGCCGGTTATTACGGTCGTGCAGGTTGCCGGCCCGCCCATGTCAGAGCAAGTCATTTGCTTCATTCTTTTTAGAATTAATTACTGCCCATATCTTAACCTTGTCTCTTATTCCAAACGAAAGTAGTCAATTTGGACAAAAAGACAAAACAGGCCCGAAGAAGGGTGCAGCTTTAATTCTTTAAATTGTCCAAAGTTCAAATATTTCTTTTGTTCACGAAGCAAAATTTTGCCTAATTTACGGCGCGGCCAATGGTTTTTTATAATTTCCTAATCAATCTTAAAATTCAGCAAGAAAGGCTAATTTTGTGAAAAAAACCTTGATTACTTTGGCAATATTATCGGCTGTTTTTTTCGGATTTCAGACTGAGACCCGGGCAAAAGCGGCCTGGAATTTTATCACCTTGTCTTCGTACTATGCGCTGCCTACCCAAGGGGTCAGTGTTTCCGGCGACGGGTTCTTTCCGAATGAGCCGGTCAGAGTTTCTCTTGTCGGCGCAAACCAGCAGGTCATTACCGATAGCGGCGGAAGATTCACGTCAGATCCGTTCACAATCCCCTACGGCGTTATTAATTCCACAATAACGGCACGGGCGGTTGGCGGCAGGAGCGGTTATGTTTCCGCAGCAAAACTAAAAGTGGGAACCTATTACCCGGTGGTCGAACCCAGCAGTTACTATTTGCAAAGAGGAAGCTCTGTCACTTTCACGGGCCGCGATTTCGCACCAAACGAAATTGTGACGGTTAAAAACGGTGCGGCTACGGTTGGAAAAATCCAGGCGAATGATTCCGGGTCAATATTGGCCGAATCAATACTAATTCCGAATACGGCCGGTGCTAGAACTTACTTATTCACCGGGGCCTTGAGCAAAAAGACATATTCGGTCAAAGTCAGACTATATTAAAAAAAATTGTTTGAAATTTTCATTTGAAGAATAAGAAAGGAACCACTCATGGATCCAGTCAAAGAAATCGTTTTTGAGCGGACTTTTGACGCGCCTACGGAAAAAGTCTGGGAAGCGTGGACTGACCCAAAAATTCTTAAACAATGGTGGGGACCAAACGACGTCATAATTCCCGAATGCGAAGTTGACCTCCGCGTCGGCGGAAGATTTTATTTGGTTATGGAAGCAGGCCCGGCCATGGGTCCTTATAAAGGCACCAGATGGCCCATGGAAGCCAAATATACCGAAGTTGAGCCAGGATCCAAGCTAGCTTACGCGGCAAAAGCCTGGACCGAAGGATATGAAACCGAAACCCAGATTGATCAGGCAACCGAACTCAGCATGACAGAAGAGGACCCTGGCAAAACCAAGTTGGAACTTAAAGCAACAATAAATAAGTTCGGCCCTGGCGCTCAAATGGCTGTTGAGGGAATGCAGTACGGATTTACCCAGCAGCTCGATAAACTAAAAAATTTCTTGGCGAAATAGGCTGTTCTGTCATACGATAAAAGGCACGGCCATCACCAAGTGTCAGGAGTTTGCAACAAATTCCACAATGACAAACGTCAGCCAAAATGCTATGAGAAAATATGACTCCTTGCGGGAAAGCGTCCTGCCGGATCTCATTAAACGGAATAAAAGCAAAGACGCCGCAACCATAAACAGGCCGGTGATATAGATTATTTTTTTAGGAAAATAAAATGGTTGCACCAAGGCGAGAATTCCGACAACTATTGTGGCATCCGCAAGCACCGTTCCCAAGATGTCGCCAATTGCCAATGAATCATCCCGCTTTTGCACTGATCTAAGGGAGAAGAAAAATTCGGGAATAGTCGTGCCTAGCCCTACGATGAGCATCCCAATAATGACCGGACTTACCCCAACGTAACCGGCAAGAATCGTTGCCGAAGAAACAGTGAAATGAGCGCCGACAAGCAACACCGCCATGCTTATTGATAACATGAAGGCATTTTTCACTCGCTTATAACCGCTGTTTATGACAACTGTATTATCCACATCATTTTTCAAAGCTAAATAATAAAAAATGCCGCCGCACAAAATCAATGCGATTCCCTCCAGGCGGGAGTAATGTCCGTTTATGCCCAAGACCAGAGGCAAAAGCAGGATAAATGGATAAACTGAGCGGCTTTTTAGAATCTTGCCTTCGACCTTAAGCCCCCGCCCTACTAAAAGGATGATCGCCGCAAGGACAAGGGTCAGATCAGCGATATTTGAACCAAAAAGCGTGGCTAACCCAAAAGAAGGCACTCCGGCAAACGCTGAATCTATTGAAATAAAAGTTTCAGGCAAAATCGAGATTACGGAGATGATTATGAAGCCAACCGTATATTTTGACAGTCTAAAACTTTCAGCCAAACTCGCTGCGTACCTGGTCGCCCAAATCGAACCTTTGATCACCAAGGCCAATGCCACAACAAAAATAAATAAGTTATTTATCATAGGCTAATTTCGAAAAACTTTATTTTAAATTACCGCCAACTACATTAAACACGTCACCTCTGGTTTTGTATCCAGCCTCGACGAACTCTCCGCGGCCGCATGCGCTGCAAGGTCCCCGTCGCCGGTAATAGTAGGCAAGTGTTGCGATTGCAAGGGCTGCACCCCAAAGAGGAAACAGCAAGGTCGGGCCAAGCTGGAAAATTATTCCATTGATCACTCCTACGTCTCCTGCCCCGCCTTGAGCCAGCACAGCGGCCATTTGGCCAAAGCCGGACCATATCGCAATGCCGCCCACCACCAGCAAGACTGACACGAACGCGGCCGGAACTACTGCCAGTGTTACAGGCACTCGGCGCCCAGCCAAACCGATCATCCAGCGCGGAAATCGCTCGCCCCAGCGCTGAACTAGTCCGAGCATGAGTACTGCTCCTGCCAGGGCGAAATTCGCAAGAAATAACCCCGAAATCCACGTACCGCTCTCCTGGCCACGGCGCAGATATTCCTCACTCATCCCCAGCGGAAGTCCCAGCGCCCAGGCATAACGCGTAACAGCATAAAAGACGGGCGCGACCATGGCCAGATATAAAGCGATTCGACCCCAGCGCGCGGCTTGTTCCGGACTTTGCCATCTTTCTATATCTTCTCTGCGCCCGCAATACACGCACGCGCCTGCGCTCAATCGGGCATAGCAGAAGGTTGCGGCTAGCCAAAGAAACCCGCCAATCAGGCAAATCAACTGGTGAACCGTCGCCCATTGCGTCAAAGAACTAAGGTAGGTTCCCCCAAACTCCTTGCCTGAAATAAGACTGAAGACCACAAAAGGAACATATCCGAGTTTGATCAGCAAGTTGAGGGCGGTCATGAACAGTAAAAGAACTCCGGCAAGCAACGTTCCGGCAGTTATAAACAGAGGTCGAAGCGCCCGGCCTCGCACCCAGCACAACATCGCAATCCCCATCGCTGCCGCAGGAATTCCCGCAATGATCACAATAATCCAGGCCAGGTTCTGACCAAGCCGTTCAATCAGCGGCCCTGTAACATCAGGCGAAACTCGGAAAGCGTAAGGAAAGCCGCGCCCGCTTACCAGCCAATAGATTCCCAGCGCTGCGTAAATGAGCGACCACGCAACTGCCGCATACGGCACCCAGCGCTGCCAGTCGCGAACGATCATTTTTGATTTAATTCTTTCACTGGTCATATTTTTATGGTTGGCTGGGAAACATAAGACCCAGCATATCGGCGCTGAATTTTCAAAGTCCCCCACCAAGCCGCGCAGCCAAACAGCAAAATGATGGCCTCAATGGTCCAGAGTTTGAAAATGGTCTGCGTGCCCCAGAAATAGGCAAAGCCGACAACAGCATCCAAAAGGCTTTTGAAGGCAAAAGAAACGAACATCCAGCGGACCTTCCCCGAGATTACGCTGTAAAAAAGCAGGGCGCTGCAAAAGATGTGGGCTAGGATAGAACCGATGCGCTCAACTACAATAGGCACACTCAAAAGCGGACTGCTGAATGTTTGCAGATTCTTAAGCGCGGATTCAGGGATTGAATTCGGATCGGAAATGGCCGGGATGAGGGTGACGAGGTAAGTAAAGCCCAGGTACAAAGCTTCAATCGACCCAAAACCGATTCCGAAAGCCAAAACTTTTGTCCAAGGAATTCGGCCGAGGCGGGTGTAACGCAACAAAAGCCAGGTCAAAAATACTTCAGTGGCGCCTGTTAACAGGCCGACGTAAACATAAAACAGCACGCTCCCCGAAGCCCAAAGTTTGTCCGGAACATAAAGCGCCCCGTAAACCGTCGGCTCCAGAACAGTCGACAACAGCTGTTTGACGATTATGGTCGCGGCCCAAAGCAATGCCCCTAGCGCCATGTATCGCCAAGGCCCGCCCTTGTAGCGGGCAAAAACTATAAAAGCCACAGCAACAACAACCATCCCCGCTCCTATTACGATTATTGGTGTTAAATCCATTTGTTTTTGTCTCCAATTTAAGATTTAATTTTAAGCGGA
Organism: Acidobacteriaceae bacterium; assembly: GCA_050258715.1. Taxonomy (GTDB): domain Bacteria; phylum Patescibacteriota; class Doudnabacteria; order UBA920; family O2-02-FULL-48-8; genus JBLMZH01. Next base: position 447 of record JBLMZH010000055.1, on the reverse strand, counting down.
ATTTCTCTTCTTGCTTTTTATTAAGCCGACAATGCCGAAAATAAATAACAGAAATCCGAGCAGTTGCGCTCCGGGACTATCGTCATATCCACCGTATACGAACATAAATATGCCGAATGCCACTCCCAGGATGGAGAGAATTACCCTTTGTTTTTTATACATATAAAAATGATAACAAAAAGCGCCAGCTTTAGCCATGGCATTTGCTGGCGCGCGACTTTCGCTAGCGTTTAATTACTTTGACCGTCTATTGAGCATGGCCTGCACCGAAGGGCTGACTGCCTTATCTTTACGATGAACGCAGCCGAGCCAGCAACACGGCCGCCGCATTCCTTCCTTCAGCTCGCTGACGGTTCGTTTAACGTGTTCGTCCCTTGTTTCTTTTTTCTTCACGAATGTCACCCAGCATATCCACTCGTTGCGAGCCAAGGGCGTAAGATCCTCCCA
>JBLMZH010000054.1:0-15720 GCA_050258715.1 Acidobacteriaceae bacterium | reverse complement strand
CACAGGCTAGCCCCAAAGCTATTTCGAGGAGAACCAGCTATTACCCAGTTCGATTGGAATTTCTCCCCTACTCACAGTTCATCGCGGTATTTTGCAACATACTAGCGTTCGGACCTCCCGTTATTTTTACATAACGTTCATCCTGACCATGAGTAGCTCACCGGGTTTCGGGTTTAGCGCACGTTACCTAAAATCGGAGATCGGAAGACGAACCTTTCGGCTCGTGGCTCCGATATCTGATTTTTACGCCCTATTCAGGCTCGCTTTCACTACACTTGCGCCAGTTGTCTGGCTTAAGTAAGCAACGTACGTCTAACTCGTTGGGTCATTCTTCAATAGGCACGCGGTCACCAGACGCATCGCGTTATGCGCGATGCGTAAATTCTAAGCTCTAAATCCTAAACGTTTGAAATTTCGAACTTTTAGTTTCGAATTTGTTTAGAATTTAGGATTTCGAATTTAGAATTTGCATCTCGTGCAACGAGATGCGTCCAGCTCCCACTCGATTGTAAGTGTACGGTTTCAGGTACTATTTCACCGCCCTAACCGGGCTGCTTTTCACCTTTCCCTCACGGTACTAGTTCACTATCGGTCAGCATAAGTATTTAGCCTTATGTCGTAGTCGACATGACTTCCAACTAGATTTCACGTGTCTAGTTGTACTTAACAAACCATCTCAAATCTTAGAGGTCTTTCACGCTACGGGACTATCACCCTCTTTGGTTGGCCTTTCCAGGCCATTCGGCTAGACAACTCAACAATCCCGCCGCTCGATTGCTCGAGCAGCAAGACCGCAATGGATTCGTCCAAGTTTTACAGAACTTGGAATGACGGCCGTTGTAACACCATTCTTTGCAACGCCTGTAAGCTTTAACCCAGCTCCAGCTTTTTACTTTCGTAAAAAGTGGGGCTGGGAACACAAAGACAGTTTAGGCTCTTCCCCGTTCGCTCGCCACTACTAAGGGAATGAGACAATAAACAATCAGGTCGATCGGTTTTGACGCGATCTTCCAAATAAGCAAATATTTGGTCAAAACTATTACTGCTATATTACGTCCCGCTAAGCGGGACATTATTACTATGTATTACCTAAAAGGTAATAAGTAGCAATAAATAGTAATACATTGTAATACTTCGTGACCAAACTTTGCTCACTTGGTAAAATTATTTATCGCCCTTCTTTTCTTCTCCTCGCGTTACTGAGATGTTTCACTTCACGCGGTTCCCGTTCACAATGCCACCACGGCACTGCAACGTCCCGACTTCCTCGGGACAGGTTTCCCCATTCGGACATCCGCGGGTCAAAGGTTGTTTGCCACCTCACCGCGGCGTATCGCCGGCTGCTGCGTCCTTCTTCGGCTTAAGCTGCCAAGGCATCCACCATACACTCTTAATTGTTTAATTCACTTAACCCAGCCCCTCTTGCGAAGGTCTGGATTTTTTTGACTAGCGATTTGTAATTCCGACCTTGCGGTCAGTCCTCGATTTTGAGAAAAAATCGAAGTGCATTGCAAATCACTCTTATAAAGATGCCGGTAAATTGTGAAGGTACGTTCCCTTCAGCCGTTTGTGTTTACCATATCGTCCAAAACTCACTGCTCGCTTTAGGAACCGCCGGTAAAAACTCGGTTATTCGGTGGAAGCAGTGAATACTGGACACTATGATTGAAAATTTAGAAGGAACAAAAAACCGCCCTTGGCGGATTCTTAACTGCGCAAAAAATCGCGCTAGTTCATGAACCGCCTCTGTTTCTGGAAACACTCGAAAGTTTTGCCATATAGTAAATATAACTGACTAAACCCATATCTTCGTTCCGATTATAACTTGAACCTGAGTGCCCTGTCAAGAGAATGTGGGGAAAACCCATGGATAACTCCAAAGAAAATAATGGCTTAAACTTGAGGTTTTTTTGCGGCTTCGGACGAATTGCTGGAAAAACGTCAATTTGCCCCTTAGATGTTCCACCGAAAGGGTCCACAACCCCACATATATAGTCTTTGCGAATGGAGTACAAACGAAAAGCGCCTCCGAAGTTTGAACCTCGAAGGCGCTGGCAATTCATGAGATGGATGGCCCTGTCTTTCAGAACCTGAAGATCGGCTTGTTCTCCCTGCACATGGGACAATCCTGCTTGAGAAAGTTGGGCGGGGTTGGAACGTTGTAGGCGAACACTTCCGGGAACGGAAACTGCCGGGAGTTCGGATGCGAGCGGCGAAGAATGGCGCCGACGCCGACCACCGACGCCTGCTGCGATTGGATCAGCTCGGCCGCAGCGGCCAAGGTCTTCCCCGTGTTGCAGACATCGTCCACGATCCAGACCCGCTTCCCCGCGAGCAGATTCTGGTATTCCTTCTTGATCGAAAATCCTTCGTACAGAAGTCCGGTCCCCAACTTGTCGATAGGAACCAGGAATCTGTCCTTGGTCTTGCTCGGGTCTTCGCTGCTCCCCAGAAGAACCGCCAGGTTGTTGGCCAGGATCGCGCCGCCGCGCCAAGGGCCGGCGATGACGTCGGCTCTTCTGATTTCCAGACTGGCGCGATTGGCCAGGATCTGGGCGAACCGCAGCATCAGGCTTGGACTCCTGATGAGCACGTGCGGATCAAGATAGACGCTGCCGTGGTAGCCGTTGCCGAAATCAAAGTGTTCGCCGGTGAGCAGCAGGCCCGGGAACTCATTGATCAAAGCGCTGGCTTCCTGATCGAGATATTCTTCAGGAAACGAACCAAACATCGGTCCTCCTTACTTCGTCGACGAAGTGTTTCCGCAGTTGGGACACTTCCAGCCGCCGCTGTAGCGGCCCATGGCTGATCCGCAATTCGCGCACGGCGGCGGCGGATCAAAGAACCTCCCGCTTGCCGCAGTCACCGGCTGAGCAATCTTGCTGATGTATTTCAGTTCGAGCCATCGGCAAACGTAGTCAACGATGGACTCGGCCTGCTTGATGTGGGGGTTCTCGGTCAGTCCATTGGGAGAGAAACGCATGCCTTTGAATGAAGCCACCAAGTCACTCAAAGGCACGCCGTATTGCAGGCAAATCGAAACTGCCTTGGCAAAGGCGTCGGCGAAACCGGAAACGTTTGAGCTTTCCCTGGCAAGGACCAAAAAGATCTCGCCCGGGGTGCCATCCTCGTAAAGGTTGACCGTTAGGTAGCCTTCTCTTCCCGCGATCGCGAACTGATGAGTGATGCCCAGACAATTGTCGGGCAAAGGCCTTCTGAGGCCGCGCGCCAAAGTCGTTCCTTCCATCACTTCCTCCTTATTTCGTCCGTGGTAGGTACGTGTGATTAGCAGTCAAGTATAGCAAAATCCGGACCGCTCTCACAACAAAGAAAAGCGCCGCAACCATTGCTGATTGCAGCGCTTTAAGACCGTGAGACGGCCAGAGTTGGCTTAAGGCCTGGCGGCCAGCCCGGCGGCCTTCTTCATCCTCCACATGGCCTGTCCGCCCTTGCGACCGGCATCCCGCGCTTCCTGGCTGGTCCACTCGTGCGCCGTGCCCTTCTGGTGCGCCGCCCGACCGCCCAACCCAGCGATCCACCGCTGTTTTGCCGGGTCCATCGAACCAAATCCTCTCCGCTTGGTTCCGTCCATCATCCCCTCCTTGGTATTGTCCGAGTGTCGAGCCTGAAGCTCTTTCCGCAGTGAACGCACAGAACCCAAACTTGGTACTTCCAGGCGTTGGCTTTCGCGCTTGCGGCAGCCGCTTCTTCTCTAGTCCACCGATGCCCCGCCTTCTTCTGATGGAAGGCCTTGCCTCCTTTGCGCCCCGCTTCCCTTGCTTCCGAACTTGTCCATTCGTGGCAGGTTCCACCTAGGTGGGATGCCTTCCCGCCCTTGGAACTTGTTTCTCGAAGCTTGTCGGCTGGAAAAAGAGCGAAACCTTTTCGTTGCGGCATTATATCCTCCTGAATACCTGTTTTGATCTGTTTTTTTTGATAGTCAAGCTTACCAAAACAATGCTTTCAAGTCAACACTTAAAAAGCGCCTATCAAGGAGGATATAATAATTTAAATTTATTGTTTGCTGTCCCAAACGGCCGCGATGGAAACCGGAAGAACCTTGTCCGAATGTTTAGGCTTAAGCACTAACTCCCCTGATTCAACCTTGCCGCCAAATTTCTTCGTGACATCCGAAAGCAAGTTGCCGATCGATAAGGATGAAGAATCAACTGAGTACATTGTCAGAATGATGAACAAAAGATCGTCGGCCAGAAGCTGGCTGCATTCGTTCAGAAGCTTGACCAGATGGTCCTCGACTTTCCAAACCTGGCCCTTGGGCCCGCGCCCGAATGCCGGCGGGTCCATGATCAAACCTTGGTATTTTTTGCCGCGCCGCACTTCCCTTTTTACAAACTTATAGGCGTCATCAAGCATCCATCTGATCGGCTTGTCTTGAAGATTGGAAAGATATTGGTTTTCATTCGCCCAGGTTATGGCTGGCTTTGAACCGTCTACGTGCGTGACTGAGGCTCCGGCCGAGGCAGCGGCCAGGCTGCCCATCCCCGTGTAGCCGAAAAGATTCAAAACGTTGACTTCGTTTCCTTTTCGGGAGCCAACCTTTTCCTTGATAAACCGCCACTGGCTTGATTGCTCGGGGAAAACTCCGACGTGTTTGGAAGTGTCAGTCAGCCTTATTCTGACTTTGAGGTCCTCAAAGGGGATGATCAGCTCGCGCAAAACCTTTTGTTTGAAAACCCATTGGCCGTTCTCTTCCTTATCATAAACGGCCGCGGCCTTATCCCAGTCTGTCTTTGGCAGCTCCGGCTGCCACCAGGCTCGAGGTTCGCTTCGAGCAATTACCAAATCGCCGAATCGCTCAAGCCGCATATAATCGCCTGAGTCTAAAAGTTCGTATTCTTTCCAGTCATCGTGCCAAATCTTTATTTCCATATTTTAAAATCAAAAATTAAATCTCAAAGGTGAAAATGACAGATCAAAATGCAAAATATTTTTGCATTTTTGCGCTTTCATTTTGACTTTTGATTTTTGACATTTGATTTAAATACTATTTCCCCAACAACTTCAAAAACTCTTTCTCATCCAAAATCTTCACTCCCAGCTGTTCGGCCTTAGTAGCCTTGGATCCCGGATTGGCGCCGACTACGACGTAGTTGGTATTTTTTGAAACGGAGCTGACCCAGTCGCCTCCGGCTTCCCGCACTGCCTCCTTCGCCTCTTCGCGCGACAGGGAATCCAGCGTGCCGGTCACGACCACGCTTTTGCCGGAAAGCGGTGTTTGCTTAATCTTGATCTTTTCAATGGCAATGCCAGCATCCAATAATTTTTCAACGAATGCGCGGTTGCTCTCATTCTTAAACCAGTCGAAAACTGATTTGCCGACAACTTCCCCGATATTCGGAATGGAGATCAGGCCGTCCAAGGTTGCATCCATCAAATTTTTGATCGAGCCAAACTTTTGAGCCAGATCAAAGGCCGTTTCCTCGCCAACGTGAGTGATTCCCAAGCTATAAATAAATTTGGCCAAAGTGATGTGCTTGTGGGATTGAATGGAATTGACCACATTCTCCGCGCTTTTTTCGCCGAAGCGCTCGAGCGACTGGATGTCTTCCTTTTTAAGGCTAAACAGATCAGTGACGTCCGAAATTAGGCCTTCGTCCTTGAACCGCTCCAATATTTTGGGCCCAATCGTGTAGATTTCGAAGGCCGAAACGAAATGCTCCATGTAGCGGAGGTTTTTGGTCGGGCAATTGGGATTAACGCAAAACCAGTCAACGCTTTCGGTTTTTTCCGACCCGCGTCTGGCCGCCGCCTGCCCGCAGACCGGGCAATTTTTCGGCATCACAAATCTTTTCTCTTTGCCAGTGCGAAGCTTTGGCAAGGCCTGGACGACCTCGGGAATGACGTCGCCGGCCCGCTGGATCACAACCGTGTCGCCGATGCGGACATCAAGCCGCCTAATTTCGTCTTCATTATGCAAGGTCGCGCGCGAAACCGTAGTCCCGCCGACAAACACCGGCTTAAGCTGGGCGACCGGAGTCAGCTTCCCCGTGCGTCCGACATTTACAAAAATGTTTTCGATTAAGGTCGTGACCTGCTCGGGCGGAAATTTAAAAGCAATCATCCCGCGGGGAGCTTTCCCGACCACGCCGAGCTTCCTTAAATGATCCAATTCGTTGACCGAGACCACGATCCCGTCAATCCCGAACGGCAAACCTTGCCGCGCTTTGGCAATGTCCTCATAAAAATCAAAGACCGCGGACAAGTCCTTGCATATCCGTTTGTATTTGATCGGGCGGAAACCCAAGTCCTCGATTTTTTCGTGCACTTCGGCATGAGTCTTAAGCCCCAGGTCTTGGATCAGATCGTAAGCGTAAAATTGCAGCTTGCGGGAAGCTGTGATCTTAGGGTCGAGCTGGCGAATGGAGCCAGCGGCCGCGTTCCTGGTGTTGGCATAAAGCGGTTTGCCCTGTTTTTCCTGCTCGGCATTCAGCTCTTCCCAGACCTTCTTGGTCATAATCACCTCGCCTCTAACCTCGATATCGATGGGTTTGCTCAAGGTCAAAGGGATTGATTGGATGGTCTTGATGTTCTGCGTGACGTCCTCGCCCACAAACCCGTCCCCGCGGGTGCTGGCGACCTTCAATTCACCCTTAACGTAGCTTAAGCTGATCGCCAGTCCGTCGAACTTGAGCTCGGAAAAATATTCAAAATCAGGCAAAGACAGAAGTTTCTTGATCCGCTTCTCCCAATCCGAAACCTCTGCTTTGCTAAAAGCGTCGTTTAAGGAAAGCATTCTGGTCGCGTGCTCGATCTTGACGAATTTATCCAAAGCTTCGCCTCCGATCCGTTCGGTCGGCGAATTTTCGGGTTTCAGCTGTGGATATTTAGCCTCGAGCCCCTTAAGTTCCTGGGTCAGCGAGTCATAGATCTCATCCGAAACAGAAGGGCTATCAAGCACATGATAGCGATATCTAAGCTCATTTATCTCCTCGACAAGCTTTTGGATCCGAAGTTTTGCGGATTTTTGGTCCATATTTTGACACTGAAATCTTTGATGACTATAATCTAAGTGTACTACAACGTCAGAAACTAAACCACAATCCAAATCGAGAGCATGAACTACATCAAGCCACATCTTTCGCCAGAGCTTAGAGCCCAAATTGCCCCGTCCAGCAGACGGGACAGGAGGCTGGCTCTCGCCGGGGTGGTTTTTTTGCTGCTTAGCGTGGTTCTGACGATCAACCTGGTGCCCCGAGGCACAAAGAAGCTCAATCCGACCAATCAAGCCTCCTTGCAAACCTCGACAGTAATGGGAGAAAAGCAAGTTTTGGGGGTGTCCACTCAGGAAGAACAGCCGGCTGCTGCCGCGGCTCAGGAAGAATTCACCAGTTACTCAGTCAAGCAGGGCGATACGCTGTTTAACATCAGCCAGCAATACAATGTCCGCTGGGACTTAATCGCTCAAATGAACGGACTGACCGAGCCCTACATGCTTAAGCCCGGACAAAGCTTAAAGATCCCACAGGCCACGACCAGCAAAGTGCCAGGCAAGATCTACACAATTCTTGAGGGTGACACTCTTTCATCAGTTGCCAAGCAATACAATATCACGGTTGCCGACATCGTAGCGGTCAACCCGAACCTGCAAAAATCAGAACTGGTTACGACCGGCCAGGTGATAAAACTGCCCTAAAGATAAAAATCTGTAACGGCAAGAAACGGCTGCAAGTAAACTTAAACGTAAAAACAAAACCTCTCTAGTCAAACCAAAACAGAAATTTTTCAAAATTAAGTCCCGCGCTTTAGAGCGCGGGACTTTAAATTTCCTTTAAGGTTTGATTCGTTCACCGGACTAGATACAAAACTAGGCCGTGAATTTCGTCGGGCGGAAAGCTTAGGATCAAAGAGGAACGGTGATGTTCAGACGGCGCTTGAAGATGTCGCCAGCGGAATTGCAGTTGCTGATGTTTGAATTGGCGCTGCAGCCTTCCGTATCAATGGTCGGAAAGCCGGGCAAGCCGTTAATGCCAGCGGGGCTTGTGGCGGAGACGATAACCGAGGCATAACCGTTCTCAGGAGCGGTGATCGTAATTCTGATGCGCTGATCAACCGAACCGGGCACGGGATTGGGAATGCTTTGGACAAGCGGAACGGCATTGTTCACGCTGACCACGGGATTAAACTGAGTACCTGTGACATTGATTCCATCCATAGTCACGGCAGAAACGCTGACCGCATAGGATCCGGTCATACTGACGCCAAAAGCAGAAAACAGCTGTACTCCGCTGGAATTGAGCATGGTTTTGTTGCCGTTTATATCGTTGGGGTCATACAAATAGATATCAATGCTCTGCTTGGGAACCAGGTCGAACCGGACCGGACCGAAAGTGCTGCATTTTTTCTGCAAAGTTCTGGTTCCAGTAACGTCGCCGGAAAGGCTGGTGTAGTACGTCGAAGTCGCGCAATCCGGAGGAAGCCCTCCGACCGATGACCTCTTAATTGACCATATCGCCTGCTCCCCGGCGGTTTCAGCAGCGCCGATGGCCGGCTCAGTCAGGGTATTCCCGCGGGAGGCCCGCATTTCAACAATGGCGAAATAGCTGACGCTTAAGGTCACGAGCGATATCGTCGAAAGGATCAGGACGGCAAGCAGCAGCGTCACGCCGTTCTGCCGGCCAAGATTCGTTTTTCTATTCAAATGCTCAAATTTAGGCATGATCATTCCCTTGATGGATATTCCCTTAAGGAATAAGTGCTCTCAAGATTAATGACCGCTGTCTCGCCTTCTTTTTGGCCGAAGTTCGAAGTTAATTCAAGCACTACGGTCACGAAGGGCTGGTTGTTGGGAGGGTTTAACAGCAATTGGCGAAAAGGATCGATGGGCGGAGCGATGTAAAAAGAGCACTTGGTCACGGTTACAGCGGATGAATTCAGGCTGGTCGTGTAGCCTGATTTGGTTAAAGTCATATTCGGATTTCCGCAGATCACGTCCTCAGCCTCATTGTTCTGGTTGACGATATGAAGAGTGGTTTCGGGATTGGCGCCCACGAGTCCCCCGAAATAACTCGCGTAATCCAGGTGCCCGGTGCGCAGTTCCTTGCCTAAAAATTCCATAATGAACCGGCCGTTTTCCTGAACCGAACGTTCGGCCCGGGTCTTGGCATCGACCTTCAGGACCATCAAATAAGTGCCGATAATACCCGTAACCGCAACGGCAAACACGGCAGTGGAAACAACCGCTTCCATGAGCGTAAAACCTCGTGACCGGCAATTTAGATTATTTTTCGTCTTCATCGGTAGTCCTTCCAGTTGGTCAGGCGCTCCTCGACAATAACTTTGCACGGAGCCGGGGTCGTGTTCATTACGATCTGCCCTTCGCTAATGTCCATCGACGGGCAGTTGCGCCCGCTCCATCTCACAATCGACTGGACAGTGACCTCCATATTGTAGGCATTGGGAGTGACGAACCCGGGAATTTGCCTGGTGCTGATCGCTATCCTCCGCGCAAAACCGCCGTTCGTGCACTCAACACCGCTGTTGCCCGGAGCATTGTGCTGGTAGGTGCCGTTCGGCTGGAGGCAAAGCAGATAGTTCTCGTTGCTTGTCCCGGTTATGTCGTCCAGCTCCCAGGTCCGGGTATCGGTATTGAATTTAACCCGGAAAAATTTATCCGGATTAAGGCCGCCCGGCGAAACCGGCCCGCCGCCGGCCGGCAATTGGAAGTTGTAAGGATTAGAAAAAGCGTTTTGGTAGCAAAGCTTGCCGCCTATATCCAAGCAGTTGACCGGCTGCGAATTGGTCGGTCCTGTCAGCCAATTGGTATCCCTCATCATTCTTATAACGTCCACGCCTTCTCTCGCCAGGTTCGTGGCAATGATCTGTTTTTTGGAGACGTCCGAACTGTTAAGGGAGCTGTAAGTCGCGCCCAACCCCGCCATCAGCGCCGTAAGCAGAATGGCGATAGCGGTGACGGTTTCAATGAGGGTCTGTCCCGCCTCCTCGTTTTTGCTGAATTTAAGCTTCATTTTGATTAGGTCAGATAACGGGGTATTATAATGCCCGCGCTTTTGGAAATCAAGACGGCAATGTCTTGGTCTTAAGTCTTCAATTTCTGTCTTTGTCAGTTTTTATTTCTGTCCGAATTGCTTTGTGACTAAATTATATCACAAAAAGCCAAAAAAAACAAGGTTTGCTCATTCGTCCCAAGCCAAACCTTTTCTTCCTGACAACTATTTTCACGAAGCGAGACTTCTATTGAACCCCGATCTTGCCCGAAAGCCCGTCAATGTGAATGGTCTTCACAAAACCGGTGTCGTGCTGGATCTGAATATCGACATAGTTAAAGCTTGACCAAGTGGAGCCGTCCGAAGAAACTTCCATTCGTCCGAACGGAGGAACAAATTTAATATAAACCGTGGTGGGATTGGTTGTGCAAGAGGTGCTGCAGCTAACCGATATGCCGTAAATTTCATTTCTGATTTTTACGGCTTTTGGGAAATTGTAGGTTTCGACAGTCACCGGGGTCGCAATCCCCGACAATTTTGCTTCAACATACGCGACCTTGGTGTTTCTTGAGGTTTTAAATTGAAAATAGGAAGTCGGCCGGTTGCTGACCTGTTTTCCTCCCAGCGAATAGCTCTGGGCCAAACGGATCAATTGGACGACTCCGTCCGAGGTCAGCAAAATTTCCTTCTGCTTGACCCCCTGCTTGAAGTTCGCAATCACGACAGTCGAAAGGATGCCCATGATGAAGATCACCACTAGCATTTCCACGATCGTGAACCCGAATTGTCCTTTTCTTAGCTTCATTGGATGCCTATCAAATTAAGATACCAGGCAACAAGCCCGGAGCCGAAGGCCATGGTCAGGATCGCGGCCAATCCCAGGAAAGTGCCGAACGGAAGTTTCGACGTCATAGTCTTCTTGCCTGCTGCCATAAGACCCAAACCAGTGGCAGCGCCGATCACGTAAGCCAGAAACAAAAGCGCCAATATCCCCGGCCAGCCCGCGATCAAACCAAGGAGAATGCCAAACTTTACGTCGCCGAAGCCGATCCATTTGCCTCCTGACAGCATATATTGCGCCAAAAAGAAGAAACAGGCAAGGGCGGCCGCGGCTAGCCCTCCGAGGCTGTGGCAATTGATGGAAAGGAGGGAGCAGGCTGAATTTGCGTCGAGAATCGCGTTTAGGACCAAAGCGGCGACGATCGCAGGCACAAGAACCTTATCAAGGATCAAAAAATGCTTAAGGTCATAGACGGCCACCACGATCATGACCGAGGCAAAAATAAGTTTTGTGAAAACGAGCAGGGTGAATTGGTCGGAACTAAAGCCGATCAAAGCGAAGGAAAGACCGGTAATGATTTCCACCAAAGGATACTGCCAGGAAATCCTATTCCGGCAATAGCGGCAGCGCGCCTTCAGCAAAATGAAGCTTAAGACCGGAACCAAATCGAGAGCAGAAAGTTCGTGGCCGCAATGGGGGCAAGCGGACCTGCCTTTGACAAACGACTTGCCTGAATGGAGGCGAAAAATGACAACGTTCAGAAAACTCCCGACGATCAGCCCGAAGATGAACAAAAGGAGGGCGATCATTGGATGGTCGGCTTAAGATTATAGTAGCCGGCGTTAAAGCCTTCCGTCTTGTGCCCCAGGCAGAAGTTCAAACTGTAGGACGATCCCTTATCCAGCTGTTCGTAGCTGTAGTTATTTGTGGCGGTGTCGCAGGTTCCGTCCGGCGGAGTCGGCGCTTCCGGCCAAAACCCAAGATAAGTCGGGATCAAGCCTTTTGGCTGGCCGCTCACGGCCTCGGGATACTTTTGATAATATTCGTGATAAACCTTAAGTGCCGCAGCCACCTGCTGCATGTCCTTCAGCCGCTTGTAATCCCTAAAGCTTGATCTGGCCGCGGACAGGGCCATGACAAAAACCAAAACCAGCAAAATTGCGGACAGCAATACGAGCACGGTCCTTATGATGGTCAGTCCTTGTTGCGATCGGCTTTGGTCCATGATTGTCATCTTACCTAAATCCGCTTCCCTTTTAGGAAGCGGCTTTTTTAAAAGGGAGGAATAGAAGTGAATCCGCCCGGGTAAAGGTAATAAGTTTGTGCGGGTCCAAGTGCGGAGGCTTGTTCAGTCGCAAATTCGATCTTAAAAGTGGAGTAAACCTGGCCGTTCTCGCATTTTGAACGCGAGTTGGTTCCGCCGTTTTCATAGTCGTACGGGTCCCCCGTGCTGGGGTCGCTGGGAATGATGAAGAACGGGGTCGGGCCGCAGGCCAGCATCTCGCGGTTTCTGGCCGCCTTGTCCCAGTCGTTCCTTTGCGGATACCCGTCAGCTTCGTTGTTGTACATGTCCAGTCCCAGCTTGACCTGCCGAAGCTCGGCAATGCGCTTTGAGTCTCTGGCTCTCGCGCGCGCCGTCCGAGTGGATGCGACGATGATCGAACCAAGCAAACCGATGATCGATATGACGACCAGCAGTTCGATCAAAGTAAAACCGGGTTTTCCCTTGTTTCCTTGGTTGAGCATTGGGGAAGGTTACTGGATGCCGTTCTGAGTCGCGGAGTGAGTGCCGGCTGAACCGAGGTTGGTTCTGCCCTCGGTCACAAAAGTGATCGAGTAAGCGGTCGTCGAACCGGTGTATCCGTAAGCCGTATTCGTTGCCGGGTCAACAGGGGCTCTCGAGATGTAGGTCGGGGCCAAAGCGCCTACCGTTGCCGGATAGGTGTTGTTGTCGTTGTAGTAGAGTTCCATAGCGGTCTGCAGCTGCCTGACGTCAGCGATTCTTCGCGCGTCCCTGGACTTGATTCTAGCAGAGCCTAAGGAGACCAAGACGACTGCGGCCAGCATCCCGATGATGGCGATAACGACCAACAATTCGATCAAAGTAAAACCAGCCCCTGACCGATCTTGTTTGCCTATATTATTTTTCATAAACGAAGAGATAAATTCTCAAAATTTAAGTCCTCGGGACTTCCTCCCAAAAATCGGGAGGAAGAACTCCAAAACTTAAAAAAAGTTACTGGATGCCGTTCTGAGTGGCGGAGTGAGTGCCGGCTGAACCGAGGTTTGTCGTTCCTTCTGTGACGAAGGTGATCGAGTAAGCGGTCGTCGAACCGGTGTATCCGTAGTTGGCGTTTGTTGCCGGGTCAACAGGGGCTCTCGAGATGTAAGTCGGGGCCAAAGCGCCTACCGTTGCCGGATAGGTGTTGTTGTCGTTGTAGTAGAGTTCCATAGCGGTCTGCAACTGCCTGACGTCAGCGATTCTTCGCGCGTCCCTGGACTTGATTCTAGCAGAACCCAAGGAGACCAATACGACTGCGGCCAAAATCCCGATGATGGCGATGACGACCAACAGTTCGATCAAAGTGAACCCTTTTTGCTTTCTATTTAATTTCAATGTTTTCACCCCCTTCCGTGCAGAGGAAAACAAGCCGATTGGTTAAAAGGAAACAAGGCGCCTTCAAAAGCCGCTTCCTTTTTGTCCAAAAAACTTGTTTTTTATTAATTTTTGTCTCATTTCGTCCGTTATCCTGCACCAGCTAAATTATATATCGGAAGAATAATTCCCGCAACCATGATGGCCACCGCGAGCCCCAGAAGCATCATAATTGCCGGCTCGATCATGGTGGTCATAACCTTGATGCTTTGCGCCACTTCCTTCTCATAAAATCCTGCCAGCTTCTCAAGGATCTCCTGAAGCTTCCCGGTGCTCTCTCCGATCTGGACCATTTGCGAAACGATCGGCGGAAATTCCGGCCGGTCAACGAAGGCCAGCGCCACGCTTTTGCCGTTCTGGACCTGGTGGGAAGCGTCAAAAATAATGTCTCGGTAGACCGTGTTGTTGATAATGTCGGCCACGGCATCAAGCGCTTTCACAATAGGAATGCCGCCGGCCACAAGGGTCGCGAGGTTTCTCGCGAACCGGGCGATGTAAATATTCAAAAATAGCTTGCCGAAGATCGGGACCCGAAGCTTGGCCCAGTCAAGAAAAGCGCGCCCGCCGTAAGTCCTGCTATAAAACCGAAACCCGACGATCGAGCCCAAAAGCAGTATCAGGACGATGTACCAATAAACGCTCATAAAGTCAGTGGTCCCGACCAGGATCTTTGTGGTGATTGGCAGTTCAACGTTTGATTCCTTGAGCACTCCCAGCATCTGAGGCAGGACGAAAATAAACATCAAAAATCCGACGATGATAATGGCCGAAACGATGAACGCCGGATAAGTCATGGCCCCGACGATTTGCGAACGGAGGTCGTAATCCTTTTCCTGCTGATCGGCCAGGTAGACCAAAGCCGTGTCCAAAGTTCCGGAAAGTTCGCCGGCGTGGACGAGGTTGACATAGAGCCCGGAAAAAACTTCGGGATAGCCGGTGATGGCGGCGGAAAGGCTGTCGCCAGCTTCCACTTTGTTCGCCACTTCGGCCACGATGTCGCGCAGCCTCTTTGAACCGACTTGAAGCCCTAGAATCTTCAAGGCCTGCACAATCGGGACTTTGGCGTTGATCAAAGTAGCCAGCTGTCTCGAGAACAAAACCAACTGCTTTTTCGGGACGCTATGGAAAAACGGAATGGACTGCAGGTAATCCCTTTTCGTGACCGGCAAAACCTTGACCACGATCAAACCGTGCTGCTGCAGGATGTTGGAAGCAGTGGCGATGTTTTGCGCTTCGACGGTTCCTGTCCGAAGCGTTCCCTTATTGTCTCTGGCCTGATAGGAAAATTCCATAGCGGTCGGTTGGGTTTAATTATCTTTTGACGAGCGATTCGAACAGGCTGGCGTCAGTGGCGTAATGCTGGGCGTCCTCTAGCCTGACCTGGCTGGTCCGGACAAGTTCGGCGAGATAGCGGTCAAGCGAAATCATGCCCGTGGACGTGCTGGTATGGATAACGTTCGGCAGCTGGTGGGTCTTGCCTTCGCGGATGATGTTGCCGACAGCCGTGTTCATCATCATGATCTCAAGGGCGGGGATTCGGCCGCCGCCGACGCGCGGCAAAAGGCGCTGCGAAACGATGCCGAGAAGAATGTTGGAAAGCTGGAGGCGGATTTGATTCTGCTGATAGGCCGGGAAGACGTCGATAATACGGTCAATCGACTGGGCCGCGTCATTGGTGTGCAGCGTGGCGAACACCAAATGGCCGGTTTCAGCCAAAGTAACGGTGGTAGAAATAGATTCCAGGTCGCGCATTTCCCCCACCAAAACCACGTTCGCGTCCTCGCGGAGAATGGACCTTAAGGCTTTTGAAAATTCCAGCGTATCTTGTCCGACCTCGCGCTGGTTGATGAGGCTCTTGTCCTGGGTGTAAATGAATTCGATCGGGTCTTCGATGGTGACGATGTTGTGGGCGTAAGTATGGTTGATAAGATCTATAAGCGAAGCAAGCGAAGTCGATTTGCCGTGGCCGGTCGGGCCGCAAACCAACACCAATCCTTGCGGGTAGCGGATGAAATTCTTCAGCTGTCTGGGAAGATTGAGCTCTTCAAGAGTCTTGATCTTGTTGGGGACCATGCGCAAGGCCGCTGCCGGGTAGCCTTTTTGATAATAGGCATTAATACGGAAACGGACGTTGTCTTTAAAGGAAAAGGAAAAGTCGATTTCAAGCTCTTCCCTAAAGCGCTTTTTCTTTTCTTCAGTGTCCAAGAGCACGTCGATTAAGCCGGCGATGGCGTTGCCGGACAAAACATCGTATTGCTTAAGTTCAATCAAGGCGCTGTCAACCCTGATCGTGGGCGGTTTGCCCGCAACCAAGTGAA
>JBLMZH010000053.1:0-6562 GCA_050258715.1 Acidobacteriaceae bacterium | reverse complement strand
TCAAGGACATAAAGAGCTTGTGAATGTGGATATCCGGGAGCAAATCCCGGATTTCTTTTGATTCTTTCGATATTGACAGCAGGTGAACGTTCGTATACCATATCTTCAGAAGGTAATGCGGAAGAAATCGGTGGTATCCAACCGCCGCCTGGGTATTACTGATTTCTTCCCGCCTCCTTCGCCAATTTATCCCTTTCGCCCTTTACTCCTTTTTACTCCCATTTATGGATGATCTCACCGACAAGCAAAAAAATCTTTTAAACTATCTGACCGACGAGGTTCAAACCAATGGCTTGCCCCCGACCGTTTCCGAGATCGGCAAAGCCCTGGGTTTAAAATCGAAGAACGCGGTTGCCAAACTGTTAAAGTGCCTGGAACAAAAAGGGTTCGTTAAAATCTCCGGCAAAGCCCGGGGCATCGAAGTATTAAACGGCGAAGGCGAGCCGATTTGCCGGGGCCTGGTTTCCGTTCCGCTTTTGGGAAGAATCACGGCCGGAATGCCGATGCTGGCCGAGGAGCAAGTTGAAGACTGGCTGAATCTTCCGCTAACCATGGCCCGCAAAAAAGACACTTTCCTTTTAAAGGTTCAGGGTATGAGCATGAAGGACGCCGGCATTCTTGATAAAGATATGGTTTTGGTCAAGATGCAGAACGAGGCCAAGCCAAACGATATCGTGGTAGCGCTCTTGCACGACGAAGCGACCGTGAAGCGGCTGGTAAAAAATGGAAACAGTTATTTTTTGAAAGCTGAGAATGAAGAATACCCGAATATCTACCCGCGGGAAGAATGGACCATTCAGGGAAAAGTAATTTCCGTGATCCGTAAGCTTGAATAGTCATTGCTGGAAAAGCGGACATAAATCAATTCAATATATTTTCTAAAATTCTATTTCTACTTTCTAACCCATGAGTGAATTCGAACAACGAAAAGTAAATATTGCCAATGAGATTGCCAGCCTTTGCGCTCATTGTTCAAACGGAGTAGCGCATAACTGCCAGGTTAAAGCGCTGGCTGAGCAGGTATACAGGCTCTCGGGCGTTCCACTCATCGTCAACGACCGTTTTTCGGGATTGCTCTTTGGTAATTATTCATACAGCGCCCCGGCTTCAGGGGTTGTTAATAACTAGGGGTCTTTACACGATTTTTTTCGAGGTGTAGCATGTGCTCTTATCATTAAGCTAACGCTTATGCCAGAGTTCGCTACTCCTCTTTTTTCGACCAAAATGACGGTCGGAAGGCGAGTCTTTTTCTTTGACGTCAGAAAAAGCAAAAAGGACAAGCCCTATATCAAGATCACGGAGTCGTCTTTTAAAGAAGGACAGACCCAGCGCTCCAACCTCATGATCTTCGATAACGAAATGGATGAGTTCAAAAAGTCCTTGGCTCAGGTCTTTGGATTCGTCGAGACCATTAAATAAAGCTTAGAAACTCCGCAGTTTGACGGAGTTTTGATTTTTTATGGTCAAAAAAATCTCATCCGCCACGGTCATCGGTTTGGATGCGGCCATAGTCGAAGTTGAGGTTGACGTTTCTTCCGGGCTTCCTGCAGTTATTATCGTAGGGCTGCCGGATACAGCAGTGCAGGAAGCCCGGGAACGGGTTAAGTCCGCAATCAAGAATTCCTCAAGTGTTTTTCCGCGAAGCCGGGTATCTATAAATCTGGCCCCGGCCGATTTGCCAAAAGCCGGCACTCATTTTGACTTGCCAATCGCCATCTCTATTCTTTTAAACTCGGGTCAAATATCTTTGGATCCGGGTTTGAAACTGTTCGTCGGCGAATTGGCGCTTGACGGAATGCTCCGCCCTGTGCCGGGAATTTTGCCCATGCTTTTGCTCGCGAAAAAACTGGGATTTACCGAAGCTTACATCCCTACAGGAAACCAAAAAGAAGCTGCCTTGTTAAGCGACCTTAAAACTTTTGCCTGCGATAGCCTCATAGAAGTGATAGGCATTGTCCAGGGTTTAGTGAAAAAAGAGCCAGTGATGCCAATTGATTGGAATCAAGTTTTGGCCAATCCCGAACCCGGCTTGGATATTAAATTGATTAAGGGCCAGGAAATTGCCAAGCGGGCGCTCGAGATCGCAGCGGCCGGCGGGCATCATCTGCTTTTTTCCGGCTCGCCTGGATCAGGCAAAACGCTCTTGGCCAAAGCGCTGCCTTCGATTTTGCCCAAGCTGACTCCCAGCGAAGTGCTTGAGATCACAAAAATTTACAGCGTTGGCGGGCTGTTGAATTTTAAAGACAACCTAGTTACCGCCAGGCCTTTTCGCAGTCCTCACCATACTACTTCGGGCATTGCCTTAGTCGGCGGAGGATCGATCCCCAAGCCCGGAGAAATTTCCTTAGCGCATCGCGGCGTGCTGTTTTTGGACGAGCTGCCTGAATTTTCCCGTTCGGTTCTCGAAAATCTTCGCCAGCCGCTGGAGGACGGTTCGGTCACTGTGGCGAGGGCTGCGGGGACAGTTATCTTTCCCGCGCAGTTTACACTGGTTGCGGCGCAAAATCCCTGCCCTTGCGGATACTTGGGCGATCCGGAAAAAAAATGCCAATGCAGTCCGTCTCAAATCTTAAAGTATCAAAAGCGGGTATCGGGACCGCTTCTTGACCGCATCGATCTGCACGTGGAGGTCGGCAGATTGTCTTTTGACAAGCTTAATTCCAACAATCCCTGCGAATCATCTCAAACCATCCAGGAACGGGTGCAAAAGGCCCGCGATCGCCAAACCCGCCGGTTTCAAAAACACGTTAAGATCAGGACAAATTCGGAAATGACAGTCAGAGAGCTGCGCGAATTTTGTCTCCTTAAAAAAATCGAACAGGATTTTATGAAATTGGCCGTAAGCAGGCTGCAGATGTCGGCCAGGGCTTATCATCGGGTGCTTAAGACCGCCCGGACCATTGCCGATCTTTCGGGTGAGGAGGAAATAAAGGTCGAGCATCTTTCCGAGGCTGTTCAATACCGCCCCAAGGTTGATTAAATTTGTCTATTGATAGAGACAGAGGGCATCTGTTATCATCAAAGCGCAAGTAATCAACTAATTTTTTTATTTATGAAAAAAGTCCGGAAAGCCGTCATTCCCGCCGCGGGCTACGGGACGAGATTTTTGCCCGCAACAAAAGCGCAGCCCAAGGAAATGCTGCCCTTGGTGGACAAGCCCATCATTCAATATGTGGTCGAGGACGCTGTCTCAGCCGGGATAACCGACATCATCATTATTACCGGCTGGCTGAAGCGGTCGATCGAGGATCATTTCGATTATCCGTTTGAGCTGGAAAAACGCCTCGAGGAGTCCGGTAAATATCAGGAGCTTGAGCAGATCCGAAAGATCGCCGAGATGGCCAACTTTTATTACGTCAGGCAAAAAGGGCCACTGGGCAACGCCACCGCCATCTTGAATGCAAAAGAGCTTGTGGGCGACGAACCGTTCCTCGTCCTGTGGGGAGACGATTTCATCGAGGCCGCGCCGACCCGCTCGCAGCAACTGGTCAGCGCTTATGAAAAATTGGGCGGGGCCGCGATCTTGGGCAGCATCTACCGCGACCAGCCTGAAGATTACAAGCGCTATGGCTTTGCGACTGGAGAAAAAGTTGACGAAGGCGTTTTAAAGGTCAAAGAGATTGTGGAGAAACCCGGGCCGGGGCGCACCGATTCCACTCACGCCATCGTTTCGGGCTACCTTTATTCTCCGGAAATGTTTGAGGCGATAGAAGAGGCAAGGGTGCGGCTGACCGAGAGCAATACGCCGGGCGAACTGACTTACGTCGACGCGCTGAATATTTTGTTAGAACAAAAAAAGCCCGTCCACGCGGTTGAGATCACTAATTCGAAATATTACGACTGCGGCAACAAGCTTGAGTATCTTAAGGCTGTGGTTGAGTTCGGACTCAAGCACGAGGACCTGAGGGAGGATTTCCAGAAATATCTGAAACACCTCAAGGTTTAGGAATATTTGAATTTTTTAGCAGTTTGTTGTAGAATCAATACAACAATCGCATTTTTTTGTTGAAACAAACATGAACAAAAAGGTCTTGATCATCGGCGGAATTCTGGTTTTTGTGGTATTAATGGTGATTTTGGTTTTGTCCAAAGGCGGCACTGGTACCAAGCCAAAGCCGGCTCAAGCCGAATTGGTTTGGTGGAAAACCTTTGAGGACCCGAGCAATCTCGATCAGATCGCCACGGATTTCGGGGCGGCGAACAAGGGGATCACGGTCAGAATCGTCAAAAAGGACCCGGCCAACTATGAAAAAGAATTGGTGGATGCTTTGGCTTCCGGCAAAGGGCCCGATATCTTTACCATTCATAACGACTGGGTGCTGAGGCACTCCGACAAAATTTCCCCGATGCCTGACGCGTTAATGACCGTCCGCCAGTACAATGATACTTTTCTGGACGTGGCAAGCTCCGATTTTATAAAGGACAGCAAGATTTATGCCGTGCCGCTGTCGGTTGATGTTTTGGCGCTTTACTATAATCGCGATATGCTCAACTCGGTGGGAATTTCCCAGCCGCCCAAGACTTGGGATGAGGTCGCTTCCGCTGTTCAGCGCCTGGCCAAAGTCGATCGTACGACCGGCGACTTCAATCCGGCGGGCATTGCCATGGGAACTTCGGCAAACGTCAATCGCGCCGTCGACATCCTTTCTCTGCTCATGCTTCAAAAAGGGGCGGTCATGTACGATACCGTGAACAACACTCCGGCTTTCAACCGCGAACTGACCAAGAACGACGAAAAATATAATCCCGGAGTTGAAGCTTTGAAATATTACACGCAGTTTGCCAATCCGAGCAACCGCGTTTACTCCTGGAATGCCAAGGCCAACAACAGCATTGATGCCTTCAGCCAGAACAAGCTGGCCATGATGCTGTCGTATTCCTATATGCGGGAAAGAATTCAGGCCAAGGCGCCGACTTTGAATTGGGGAGTGGCAGCGGCACCCCAGGAAGAGGATTCGGAAATGAAAAAAGTGAACTTCGCCAATTATTGGGGCGAGTCGGTTTCGAAAGCTTCAAAGAATCCGGACCTGGCCTGGGAGTTCCTGAAATACGCCACGGAAAAAGCGCAGCTGGCCAAGCTTTACGAAAAGCACAAACTGCCGGCGTCGCGCAAGGACATGATCCAGGATCAGTATTCGGATCTGGACATCGGGGTCTTTGCGGAAAATGCGCCCTTTGCCAAGAGCGCATACAAGCAGGATCCGGCCACTTTTGAAAATGTTTTTCTGGAACTAATCGACGCGGTGGTTTTAAAGAACACTGACCCCAAAGCGGCCATCAGCCAGGCGGCACAAAAATTAATGATCGGAAAATGATGAAAAAATTAATCTTTGTCGCGGTTTTGGCCGCGGTTGCGGTCCTGACAATTCCGTCAGCCACTCTTTTGGCCCAGGGGCTGGTTCCGACCCAATGTCAGCGTGGCTCCAATGCTGCGGATATTGAAAATTGCAACAGTGTCAGTTTTTTGGTCCAGATGGTGGTTAATGTTATCAACCGGCTGTTGCAGGCTGCTGGCGTGGTGGCGATATTGTTCGTACTTTACGGGGGTATGCGCATGATGCTTTCCGGCGGCAATCCGTCAGCTATAGCCGAAGGCAAGTCAACGACCATGAACGCGCTGCTTGGCCTGGTCATCGTATTTACGTCTTATATAATCATTCAATTCGTGGTTCAGTGGATGACTCAAGGGCAGCTTAACCTCAACCAATTAATGCAAAACTTCATATGAGAAGGCTTAGGTCTGAGGTTACAATTTTGTTCGCGGGGTTAGCATTGTTTTTGATTGCTCCAAAGGTCTTGGCGCAACAGGCCTGTGATCCGAATTCGACCGGCGCGACGCTCTGTGACGCCACTCAGCTTGGGACAAGGAGTTTCGAGGGAATAATCGGCCAGATTTTTTTGTCTGTTGACGCCCTGATCGGAATTTTGGCAATGGGAGCAATCCTCTACAGCGCTTTTCGAATGGTTTTTTCCAGGGGCGACCCTCAGCAAACTACCGTTGCCAAAACCAGCTTAACTTATGCTGTGGTCGGCTTGGTGATCTCGGTCGGAGCTTATGCTATTGTTATGGCGGTTGAAGGCGCGATCGGCATTCAAAATGGCACATTCCAGTTGGGTGCTTCTATTCCCGTCAATCCGCTCAATTCCAATACTTTGGGCGAATGGATAACAAGCCTCGTCATCTTCGCTGCGGGAATCTTTGGCACAGCAGCAGTCCTCATGGTCGTTTATGAAGGATTTATGTATGTGGCCGCGAGAGGAAATGAACAGCAGGCCGCCAAAGCCAAGACCGGATTGTTCTGGTCAGTCCTCGGCTTTACAGCAGCCGTCTTGGCATATGTTATCGTTTCGGTAATTAATTCATTAATCGCATGATCGAACTTTTCAATACTCTAAAAAGCGGATTGCTTTCTTTCACGCTCAACAACCCGGCCCCGTCTCTGTTCACCACCCGGCCGGGAACGGATTTTAACAGCATCCTCGGATTTGCTTTGAACTTTTTGCTTTCAATCGCCGGGGCCGTATCCGTCATATTCGTGATCATCGCCGGCTTTCAATATGT
>JBLMZH010000052.1:0-3318 GCA_050258715.1 Acidobacteriaceae bacterium | reverse complement strand
AAACTGAACATCGCTGTCTGGCCGGGCAGAACGGCGCCGAAGTTGTTCGGGTCTCCTGGACCGCTCTGGGAACAGACTTCGTTGGAGTTGAAGGTGCTCGACGTGCAGCTCGAGTTGGAAGCCGAAATGTTGTCGAAGTAGGTTGCCCAATTGCTGCCGGAAGAAAACGACAACATCGTGGGGACCGACTCGTACCCCTCCGGCGTCTTGGCCCCGGAGATCGTGAAGCTGAATTCGTCGACGTAGGCCGGCGCTGAGGCTGACCCGGAGAACACGACGACGAGGATGTAATCGTTTGGGTCGGCCGTGAATCCCCAATCCACGAAATTGAGGCTGGCTTCGGTCACCCCGCTTGGGCAAGTGGCGTCGCCGGGGCAAAAGTTCGCGTACAGCAAGGGGGCGGCCTGTGCCGTCCCGGCAGTGGCAAGTACGGCAAACAGTGCCATGATTCCGAGCGCTTTTTTCATTCTCAGGCCTCCATGAAAGCGACCCGCGTTAAACCATAATGCAAATAAAAACACCTCCTTGAAGTTGGAAATCCCCATTCACAATAGACGTATGGTACCTAAGCGCGGACAATCAGTCAAATGGCAAAAAATACATATTTAGAGCCTTTTTTTAAGGGACAAACCGGCAAAATTCGAAAATTTTGAGAAAGAAGCGGCTGCGATTTGTCCTTTTAAACAATGGTTTTCTTGAAGAAAAAATGTACCCTTAATTCATCATTAAACATAAATCTAAAAACTCATGGCCAAAGAAATTCAAGAACGCAATGTTATCTACGATGACGGGCCAAGGGACCAGACCCGATATTCCGGCTACAATTATTACTCCCCTGTGGCGCGGCTAATTTGGACAATCTTCGGGATCGTCGCCATTGTCTTAGCCTTGCGCTTCATACTGCGCGCCATTGGCGCGGATCCCGCCGCCTCTTTCACGAGCTTCATTTACGATATCTCAGCGCCTCTGATCCGGCCGTTCTCCGGAACCATTGCCAATAACGTCAGTCGGACCGGAGTGGTGGAATGGGTCACGGTACTCGCACTTGTCGTCTATTGGATCGTGGCCTGGATACTGGCTCGGCTGGCTTCCATCACCCGCCCGGTCGCACGCTAAAAAATTACCTCTTAAATCCGACTCCTTTTGAAAGTTGAGGGGGGTCGGCTTTTAATGTATCATGTTGAGGCTATGAAAAACCTCAACATCCTGGCAATTGAAACAAGCTGCGACGAAACTGCTGCTGCCGTCATAAGAAACGGACAGATAATTTCCAATGTCATCGCCTCACAGGCTGATCTGCACGCGAAGTTCGGAGGCATTGTGCCCGAGGTGGCCGCGCGCGAACATATAACTGCCATGATTCCAACCGTTGATCTGGCCTTAAGGGACGCCGGACTAAAACTTGATGAAATCGATCAGATCGCGGTCACGGCCGGCCCGGGATTGATGACCTCGCTTTTGGTGGGCGTGGATACTGCCAAGGCTCTCGCCTCTTCCGCGCGCAAACCGCTGGTTGCCATCAATCATTTGGAAGCCCACGTTTATGCCAACCTCGTCGACAATAAAGACCTGAAATTCCCGGCCATAATCCTGGTCGTTTCCGGAGGCCACACTCTTCTGGTTCTCATGAAAAAACACGGCGACTACAAGATCCTCGGGGAAACGGTGGACGATGCGGCCGGCGAGGCGTTCGACAAAACCGCCAAACTCATGGGTCTGGGTTATCCCGGGGGGCCGATGATCAGCCGCTTTGCAGAAAAGGGAAATTCCAAAGCTTTCGACTTACCGCGGCCAATGCTTAAGAACAAAACTTTGAACTTCAGCTTTTCCGGGCTTAAAACCGCGGTCCTTTACGAATATCAGAAACACAAGCCAAGCGAAAAACTGACGCGCGACATGGCGGCCTCTGTTCAGCAGGCGATCGTTGATACGCTCATGGGAAAATTGGAACAGGCCATCACTCTCCACAAGCCAAAGTCAATTATGCTCGGCGGCGGCGTGGCTGCCAACAAACTCCTGAGAAAATCATTTGCCGACTTGGCTAACAAATATCGGCTCAAATTTTCCATCCCCAAATTCGAATACTGCACTGACAACGCGGCCATGATCGGGTTGGCCGCTTATTACCGCCTCAAAAATAAAAAAGCCAGGGTATCAAACGAAACCCTGTTCCCCAACCCGCAGCTGAAACTAAAGTAGACTCGAAAATTTCGAAACTTAAATCTTCAAAAAAAGAGCACCTGACGACTTTCAAACCAAGTCAGGTGCTTTTACTGTCCGGACGCCGCGCAGAAACTTCTGTCCGAAGATTTGATCAGTAATGTCCACAAGGTCGCCGTCCCGGTAATCGAACCAGGCAAAGCGGACGCTGGCCTCGTTGTTGCCTTTGGCCAGATACATCAGCCCGTCGGCCTTCTTCTTCCACTTGACGATGAGGTCCGCGATCCTCTTTTGGCGCTCTTGAGCCGAAAGCCCTTTCAGGACCCCGCGCAGCGAGCGGGCCCTTAAAGCTGCTGCGCCGAAGTCGACGTTTGGCCGCAGCATCGGCTCCTTGAAGGCCGGATGGTACTTTCCCCAATTCCCAGTTTCGAGACCGAAGGGATCCTTCAGCCGCGAGGCCGCGTGGAAAGCTTCGTTCGGGGCCTGGGTATTGTGGATAAGGATGATGATCTCGTCGCCATGATCGTTGGATCTGGCAGCGAAATCTCCGGGATTCAGAAAGTCCCCGGCCCGGATGTTCTCGAGAATGGTCGCTCCGACAGCCTTGAGCACGGCATCGCCGACATCGTGGCCGAGCGTATCGTTGTAGACCTTCAGCTTCCTGACGTCGCCGATCACCAGACAAGGGCATTCCGAGCGCCGGTCAAAGTTGCGCCTATCCGAGCAGAAGATGTCGACGAACTGGGGCAGCAGCTGTTCGAAGTAGTCTCCGTCCAGCAGCCCGGTTTTCGTGTCATACTTCTTTCTCAGATCGGAAAAGCCGTTCTCGGCAATGGACGAAAGCTCGGCGCAACGGCGCTCGAGCCTGGTCACTTCGAGTTGGCTTTTCTCCAGCGCACTTTCGACCGTGTTGGCCACCTGCACCCTATGGGCTTCAAGCAGCGCATCGCACTCCCTGGAGCTGATCACTCTTCTCTTAAACAAGTCCCGGAGCAGGTCCTCAAACTCTAATGCCTTCGTCTGGACAGCTGGGGGCCTCGATCCAGACATTACTGTTACCCTCCTTCCAATTTTCGCCTTTGTTGACTCGAAAACCCGATTTTGGCATAATTAGGTCGGATTTTCCAACCAACAAAAGCGTCGCGAACTGTCACTTCG
>JBLMZH010000051.1:0-4616 GCA_050258715.1 Acidobacteriaceae bacterium | reverse complement strand
AGCTGGCCGATGGTCGCAAGCTTCATCAAATTCTTGTAGCCTTCCATGTTCTTGGCCAGAAGCACCAGGTGGTAATAGTCGTGATCGATTCCGGGGCGGCGGTCGGTCAGGGAATCAATGGCGAGATAAACTTCCATGCCGATGATCGGCTTGATATTGGCGGCCGTGCATTTTTTGTAAAATTCAATCGTCCCGTACATTGACCCGTGGTCAGTAAGAGCCAGTGACTCAAACCCTTGTTTTTTGGCAAATTCGATCAGGGCGTCGATCTGGGGCAGGCCATCGAGCAGGGAAAAGTGGGAATGGAGATGTAGCGGGGTGAATTTGGACATGTAAGGTAGGTGCATTATGGCAAAAATATCGGACACTTTCCACCCCCGGGAAATTTAGCGGTTTTTGGCCGGAAGTGGTATAATTAATTTAACAATTTTACCGTTTCGGCTTAAAGTCCATGCCTGTGTTTTTAAGCCGGACGAACATGAAACGAAAATGTCGGAAATGATCGAAAACGAAAAAGTCCAGGATGTGTTCCTGATAATCGGCGACGCCTGGCAGGGCAAGAACCGAAAATGGCTCTATGCTTTTCTTCTGCTTTTGGTCATGTCCGTGCCGATTTACTTCGTGGTTAAAACGACTTTTTTCAATATTTCCGCAGTCAGATATTCTCCGCCCAAAATTTATACTTTGGCCGAGCGCGATCCGCTGGAGATTTTGGAAAAGAACATCATCCAAATTAAGGACGGGGATTACACGGGTTTCGTCAAACTGAAGAATCCGAACGTTGACTGGGGCGTGCCTGAGCTTTCTTACCATTTTGAGGTCACTGACAATACCGGCAAGTTTTTGGCGAGCAGTTCCGGCAAGAGTTTTATCCTTCCGGATTCCGAAAAATATCTGATTGTCCCCAGGTTTCAGGCCAACGGTATTCCCGCTGAGATCAATTTTACTTTCAACAAGCCGGCCTTTGTCTTAAAGTCGCAGGAATTTCCGTTCGTCGGCTTGGATATCCAGCGCAAACAGGCCGAGATCCAGGGGAACAACACCGTGGTCTACGGCGTTATCAAGAACTCGAGCGCTTTCACCTTAAGCCAGGTCGATATTTTTTCCCTGATTTATGACGACAGCTCGAAGATCATCGGGCTGACTTATACGAACATTAACGATTTGGCCACCGGCGACATCCGGTCGTTCCAGACGATCTGGCCCGAGAAGATCACGGGCAGCATTCATGTCGAGGTTTTGCCCGAGATCAACGTCTTTGCTCCGGACATCATCAGAACTCCGGGCACAGCCAATCCATTCGAAGGGGAGAAGAGCGCCAAGCCTTCAACTTAGCAGCAAACAAATGAGGTGGTTATCAGGTTTTAAATATTTCGACGTGACCCTTTTCGGCAGCAGCTTTATCCTGCTGCTTTTAGGTCTTTTGATGATTTATTCGACCACGCTCGGCAGCCCCGGTATGCTTTTGCGCCAGATCATTGCCGCTGGCATCGGCCTCTTGGCTATGTTCGCCCTAGCTTTTTACGATTATCGCAACCTGAAAAAATTGACCAGCATTATTTATATTGCGATCATCGGGCTTTTGGTCCTTGTGCTGTTCATCGGCAGCAATATCCGCGGTTCGGCCCGCTGGATCGACCTGGGTTTTTACAATATCCAGCCGGCGGAGTTCGCCAAGCTGGCCATGGTCATTATCATGGCCAAGTATCTCGACCGCCAGGACGAGAAGCTCAAGGCGTTCCGTTATGTTTTTTTGTCCGCGGTTTACGTTTTGATTCCCGTGGCTTTGGTCATGGCCGAGCCTGACCTTGGATCATCCCTGATTTTGCTGTTTACCTGGGCGGGGATGCTGCTGTTTTCCAAGATCAGAAAACGGCAGCTGGCCATTTTGGTGGCGGTCGGCCTGGTTGCGGCAATTGCGTCGTGGTTTTTGCTTCTGCACGATTATCAAAAGCAGCGCGTGTTCACGTTTTTGGACCCGAGTCTCGATCCGCAGGGCAGGGGATATAATGTCATCCAATCCATCACGGCCGTGGGATCCGGCGAGATTTTCGGGCGCGGCGTAGGCCGGGGTTTGCAGTCGCAGCTGAAGTTCCTTCCCGAGCGGCAGACCGACTTCATTTTCGCCTCGACCGCGGAGGAGCTCGGCCTCATCGGCTCTACCATTGTCTTAGGCCTCTTTTTTGTCATTCTTTACCGCATCGTCAAAGCCTGCCTTCACGCCCGCGACAATTTCGGCCTCTATCTTTGCCTGGGAATTTTGTTCATGCTTTTTTTCCAGGTCGTGATCAATGTCGGCATGAACATCGGCATCATGCCCGTGACCGGGATTCCGCTGCCGTTGGTCAGCTTCGGCGGAAGTTCGCTTTTAACAACCCTGCTTTCGTTGGGGCTCGTGCAAAGCGTGGTGGCGCGGCAGAAGGCTCTCAAATTTGATGGTTGACTCGTTTTTTTTAAGTTTTTACAATGAAACCAGACAATACATGCCTAATTTCGATTTCAAGAAAATCATCGAGTGGTTAGCCTATATTCTCCGCTGTCCGGTTTGCGGCCAGCGCTATAGTTTGGACCAGACCAAGATCATAGATTCCAAGGACGAGAAGGGCTTGGGGTCAAACTTGCTGGTGCACACGGACTGCGACCGCTGCCGCAGCTCGGTGGTTTTTAGCATTTCCGTGGACGGGCCGGAGATCTTTTCCATCGGCATGGTTACTGACCTGACATCCTCGGATACCAATAAGTTCAAAGATTCCGCTCCGATTACTTCTGACGAGGTCCTGGCCACTCACCAATTTTTGGCCGGATTCGACGGAGATTTCCGGAAAGCTTTGAGGTAAGAGAAAAAGCGAAGGGGAGCAAGGTGAGAAGGGGTTGACTCAACCCCTTTTAATTGTTAAAATACGACAGCACAACCATATGTCAACCATTACATTGAATGCAAAACTAAGGACTCTCTTAGGACGAGCCACCAAGCAGGTCCGAAGGAACGGCAGCCTGCCGGCCGTCATTTACGGGCACGGGCAGGACACCAAGAGCCTCGAGCTTAACGAGCGCGAGTTTTTGAAGGTCTTTAAGCAGGCCGGTGAAAGCACTTTGGTTTCCTTGGATGTTGAAGGCAAGGCCGTGCCGGTTTTAATCCACGACGTTCAGCATCATTACCTGACCGGCAAGCCGATTCACGTTGATTTTTACGCCGTGAAGATGACGGAAAAGCTTACTGCCACCATTCCGATCCACTTGATCGGCGAAGCCCCGGCTGTCAAAACTCTGGGCGGGACCTTGGTCAAGAACCTCTCGGAAATCGAAGTCGAATGTTTGCCAGCTGATATTCCGCCGTTTGTCGAGGCCGACCTTTCCAAACTCAATTCTTTCGAAGACGCAGTCAGAGTTTCCGATTTGAAGTTTTCTGACAAGGTTAAGGTTTTGGCTAATGCGGATGAAATGATCGTGGGCGTTGAGGCGCCGAGAACCGAAGAGGAACTCAAGGAACTGGAAGAGAAGCCGGTGGCTGAGGACGTCACCCAAGTTGAAGGCGTTGTGAAGCCTGAAGCCGAAGGTGAAAAAGCCGCTGAAGAAGAGAAGGGCGAAAAGAAAGAGAAGACAAAAAAGGAATAATTTATCAAATTTAAACCCCGCTTTCAAAAGCGGGGTTTTTGTTATGAATTAAAATTTAAACGAAAATTGAGAGGAATAATTCTTAATCTTACAATCTTCAATTTAATCAAATTATTTATTAATTTCTATTAAAGCGAATCTCAATTTTCCGTACAAATCCTTAAACAATGTTATTTTGTTAGTTGGCAGATATTTGTTTGCCAGTTTTTTGATTTTAAGAGCCTGTCTTGGATCAAATTCCAAAACCACTAGCCGCGTTTTGCTCCGATTGGAGAGTTGTGACAGCAAGGATTCAATCAATTGTAGGCCATTTTCCCCAGTAAAAAGCGCTTCTTTCGGCTCGAATTTCAAACCTGAAGTTGCGGTGGAAGTGTTGTTTTTCCACGCTTTCCAGCCACCCGCCTTCGCCGAGGCTACGGCGGGCAAGTACGGTAAATTGGCAATAATCACGTCAAAGGATTTTTGCTTCCAGGGAGCCAGGAGGCTGCCTTGTTTAAATATGATTTTCGTTCCTGCTGCCTTGCCGTTTTTGCGGGCGACTGCAAGCGAGGCTTTGGTTATGTCCGAGGCAAAAAATGTGTTGCCGGGAAGATTTTTTGCCAAAGCGATAATAATGCAGCCTGATCCGGTCCCGATATCCAGGATCATTAAATTCTTTTGGCCGTGCAAAGTCCTTATCAGTTCTTCGACCATGCTTTCGGTTTCAGGACGGGGAAT
This sequence comes from Acidobacteriaceae bacterium, assembly GCA_050258715.1. Taxonomy (GTDB): domain Bacteria; phylum Patescibacteriota; class Doudnabacteria; order UBA920; family O2-02-FULL-48-8; genus JBLMZH01. The sequence continues at coordinate 284 of JBLMZH010000051.1, read as the reverse complement.
GAGTACGCTTTTGCTGACCTTGAATTTCATTCCCATAAATTCTTTGGCTCCTGTCAGATAGGCGACAGGCTCGCCTAAAGCGCGCCTTTCAAGCGCGCTTAGGAATTTTGAGACGGATCTTTTGGTCGGCGACAGTTTAGGATTCGCGAACAAAAAAGATTTCGGTTTATTCAGGACAAAAGAAAGCAGCACCTCCGAGTCAAGCTGGGGAGAGGTGCTTTTGCTTTTCAGGCGTTTCGCGCCGAAATTCAGCAGTTCCTTTATGGTCATGTTATTTGGCCAAG
>JBLMZH010000050.1:0-4478 GCA_050258715.1 Acidobacteriaceae bacterium | reverse complement strand
AGCCACGCGTCCAGCTCGGAAACAGTTTTTTCAAAATAATCGGCCAGTTCCTTGTAATCAACAAAAGTCTGGGCGTCTTTTTGAGTCATGGCGTATTCGGCCATGAACCTTTTTCGCCTCGCGATCGGTAATTCGGGAAGCTCGCGCCTGATCTCATCAAGCCAGGTCCGCTCTATGTGAAGGACCGGCAGATCGGGCTCAGGGAAGTAGCGGTAATCTTCAGACTCCTCTTTGGAGCGTTGGGAAACCGTAATCCCCTTTTCGTCCACCCAGCCGCGGGTTTCCTTGGCCGGCGTTTTGCCGTCATTCAAAAGTTCAGTCTGCCGTTTAATTTCCGTGATGAGCGCTCTTTCAACGGCGCGGAACGAGTTCATGTTCTTAACCTCGACCTTATACGGCGGAAGAGCTTTTTCTCCGACCTTGCGCATCGAAATGTTGGCATCGCAGCGCAAATGGCCTTTTTCCATGTCCGCTTCCGACACCCCGAGGTAGCGCATCAGATTCTGGAGCTCCTGCAGATAGACCTTGGCCTGCTCCGGGCTTTTGATGTCCGGCTCGGAAACGATCTCAAGCAAAGGAACTCCGGTGCGGTTATAATCGACCAAACTGTGCTTGGCCCCGGCAGGATGAATAAGCTTCCCCGCATCCTCTTCAAGGTGCGCGCGCAAAATTCCGACCACGGCCGCCGACCCCTCCGGCATGTGCAGCTCGAATTTCCCCGGACCGTTTAAGGGCATGTCGAACTGCGAAATCTGATAGCCCTTCGGCAGGTCGGGGTAAAAATAATTCTTCCGGTCAAACTTCGAATATTCCGGGATCTCGCAGCCTAAAGCCAAGCCGACCATGAGCGACTTTTTCACGGCTTCGCGGTTGATGACCGGCAGCGTGCCTGGCTGGCCCGTGCAAATCTCGCAAATATGTTGGTTGGGGCGATCGGCTTCCGCGTTCTTTGACCGGCAAAACATTTTGCTCTCCGTCTTCAGTTGAACGTGGACCTCAAGCCCAATAACCGGTTCGTAATCCATAAAATCTTAAATTCTAATTGCAGGTTCCGCTGATGCAAGTATTGATCTTAAAATTCGTCAGGTCGGGGTTGATCTGGCTTAGGAGAAGATACGCTCCCAAAAGTATCGCTATACCGATCAATGACGAGCCAAGGTAGGTTTTGCCCTTCGATGCCTGAGCCGCGTTTCCTCTCGCTGACATTACCAAATATCCGCCGATTATGGCCATAAGCAAGCCCAGCAGAGCCGCAGCCCCCAAACCCCAGATGTAAACCTGACCGATGCACTGGCCCAATCCGTTCCCGTCGGAAAAATTACATGTCGCGGCAAGCGAAGTCAGCGGAAATGCCAGCATGCCCGCGGGGATCAAAAATTTAAGTTTTTTCATAGTTTTGGTTTAATTTTTAAATTTAAAGCTCGTTCAATGACGCGGCCTGCGGCGAACAATTTGTCTTCGCCAAAATGAGGGCCGATCAGCTGCATCCCGATGGGCAGTCCCTGACTGCTTACACCCACCGGCATTGCCAGTCCAGGCACTCCGGCGATGTTCAAAGCCACGGTAAAAATGTCGGCCAGATACATGCTTAGCGGATCCTGCGAGCGCTCCCCCAACTTGAAAGCAGTGGTCGGCGTGGTCGGCGTAACCAGCAAATCATACTTTTTGAAAACCTCGACAAAATCCTTCCTGATCAGTTTCTGCGCCTGCTTGGCCTTCTTATAATATTGGTCCGCATATCCGGCGGAAGATGCGTAAGTGCCGATCATGATCCGGCGCTTGGGTTCAGCGCCAAAACCTTCAGACCTTGAATTCAAGTAGACATCCTCAAGTGTTTCTCCGGCCGCTGAAAGCCCGTAACGGATGCCGTCATAGCGAGCTAGGTTGGCTGAAACTTCCACTGGCATGATGATGTAATAGGAAGAGAGAGAATACTTGGTATGCGGCAAACTGACTTCTTCAACAACAGCCCCGAGTTCTTCCAACTTCTTGATTGCAGCCTTAACCGAGGCTTCGACCTCTTTATCCATCCCTTCGGTGAAGTATTCTTTGGGAATGCCGATCTTAAAACCTTTCAAATTCTCCCTTTGCATGGCCTGCTGATAATCGGGAACGGGAATCGGGAGAGTTGTCGAATCCCATTCGTCCTGCCCGGCCACTGTTTGGCACACAAGCGCGACATCTTCCACGGTCTTGGCCATGATCCCAAGCTGGTCCAAAGAAGAACCCATGGCGATCAAGCCATACCGGGAAATGCGGCCATAGGTCGGCTTAAGCCCGACAATTCCGCAAAACGCCGCGGGTTGCCTGACTGAGCCCCCCGTATCAGTACCGAAGGCAAACAGAGCCGAACCGGAAGCCACGGCCACGGCTGAGCCGCCGGAAGATCCGCCCGGCACCCGCTCAAGATCGAACGGATTATGGGTCGGGCCAAAAGCAGAATTTTCAGTGGAAGATCCCATGGCAAATTCGTCCAAATTGGTCTTGCCTAAAAGCACCGGCAGCTGTTCCATGACCCGCGTCATGGAAGAAGCGGTGTAAGTTGCTTTATAGTTCTTTAAAATTTTAGAAGCCGCTGTAGCCTGGATCCCCTTAATCAAAATGTTGTCCTTGACCGCAAACGGAATTCCTGTCAAAGGAAGATTGGTTCCGTCGGCAATTGCCTGGTCAGCAGCGGACGCATCAGAAAACGCCCGGTCTTCGGTGAAAGCAAGATAGGCGTTAAGTTTCGGATTCAAAGATTTGGCGCGGGCAAGCAGGGACTCGGTCAGTTCCTTGGCGGAAAGCTCATTTGACGCAAGCTTGTCCGACGCTTCCTTGATCGTCAGTTCATGAAGTTCCATTATTGTAGGATGCTCTTAACTTTGACAAAATCCCCTTCTCTGCCGGGCGATTGCTCCAAAAATATTTCTGAATCCTCGCTGCTTTCCGCAAAATCATCCCGCATCAGATTTTCAGCCCCATGGTCCTCTTCGGCCTTCAGGGAAACTTTTTCCGAAAGCTCCTTAAGCTCGCCGACATAATCAAGGATACCCGACAGTTCTTCGGTCAATTTTTGTTTCTCTTCCGGCTTGAACTTAAGCCTCGAAAGTTTGGCGATCTTGTCGACTTCTTCAGTGCTAATTGCCATGAGTCTTTCGGATTAATCTCCTAAAAATTATAACATAAACCGCAAATTTAACCCAAAGCCAAAAGGGCTTTTACAGCGCGATACTTTGTCATATAATACAGGAAACGTCAGCTTAAGGGCCGTTTAGGCGGCCAGAAAGGTTATATGGGAATTGGATGGATAATAATCATTGCCCTGGTCTTAATCATCGGATGGCTCGTGGCAATGTATAACGCCCTCGTCACGTCCAGAAACAGAGTGGACGAAGCCTGGTCGGACATCGAAGTCCAGCTCAAGCGCCGCTACGACTTGATCCCAAATTTGGTAAATACGGTCAAGGGCTACGCCAAGCACGAGGAAGGCGTGTTCACGAAAGTAACCGATGCCAGAAGCAAGGCCATGGCCGCCCCCAATCCGTCGGAAAAGCTTGCGGCTGAAAACCAATTGTCGCAAACCATCCGCTCGCTGTTTGCTGTCGCCGAAAATTATCCGGAACTGAAAGCCAACCAAAATTTCTTAAGCCTGCAATCGGACCTGACCGACACCGAAGACAAGATCCAGGCCTCCCGCCGCTTCTACAACGGCAATGTCCGCGACTTCAACACGAAACTGCAGACCTTCCCGACCAACATCTTTGCGCAGATCTTCCGCTTCACGGTTCGACCGTTCTTCGACATTGACGAAAAGGGCCCCGAAGGCCAACCAGTGAACGTGCAGTTCTAATTGAAGATTTTAAAATTGAAGATTGAAGATCAGGATTACATTAATTCGGAATCTTCAATCTTCAATTAATTTTCAATCTTTAATCTTCAATTCTCAATTATGATTTACACCGAGATCGCCAGCAACAAAAGAAAAACCGCTCTGTTCGTGACGGGGTTTTTGGTGCTCATCATCACCCTGGGTTATTTCTTTTCGTACATCTATAACGCGCCCGGGCTGCTAATCCTGGCCGTGGTATTATCGGTGAGCATGAGCCTGACCAGCTATTATTACTCGGACAAAATCGTGCTCGCGATGTCGAAGGCGCGGGAGGTTTCGAGAAACGAAGACCCTGACCTTTACCGGACAGTTGAAAATCTGTCGATTGCAGCCGGGCTTCCCACTCCCAAGGTCTATATCATTGACGACACGGCACCCAACGCGTTCGCCACCGGCAGGGATCCGAAACACGCGGTCGTGGCAATCACCACTGGATTGAGATCGAAATTGACCAAGCCTGAACTAGAGGGCGTTATCGGGCACGAGCTGTCGCATATCGGCAATTATGATATCCGCCTGTCCACGATAATCGTAGTCCTAGTCGGCGTGGTCACCCTGCTTTCCGATTGGATGCTCAGGGTTTCTTTCGGCCGGAGGAGAGGCAACA
>JBLMZH010000049.1:0-10408 GCA_050258715.1 Acidobacteriaceae bacterium | reverse complement strand
CGAGGAACCCGCAGGTAGCATGGCTAGCGGGGGTTTTTCTTTTGGCTAAGAAACCAATGGCAATTTTCCTCGGTATCAAGATATAAATCCTAAATTTGAGTCAAAAAAACCGCACGGGTTGTGCGGTTTTTGAATGGATGAGTTTGAATAGTTCAGGTTAAAATTGGGTAATGTTCCTTGATGAAGAAAATCTTTCCAAAACAATTGCTCTTCTGGTTGCTCTCGGCCTTGTCGCTTTCATCATTCAGGCATCCTTTTATATTTCTTATCTTCGCAAACATTCCTCGGCAAATCAGCAGGGGAGAGTATCAAAGATCGACGACTTCACTTATGTTGAGCGTCCATTTTTAGGGCTGTACTTTTGATCACCAAAGACCTTTGATCTCAAAGACCTTGTAGAAAGCGGGGATGGAAAGGATGGAGAATTGCACTCCCATTGTCAGAATGACGGCCCAAAGGAGGTTGTAGTTGAATTTGTTCTTAAATCCCCGGACCAAAAATGCCACGATCATCTGGAGGATGATCATAAACGTAAACACCCAGGTTCGGGCCAAGACCACGTCGCCGCCGCTTATGTTATAGATGAACCGATAGACGCCGAGGCTTAAGAGCGCGACCCCCAATCCAGCGGAAAGCAAAAAGGTCAAAACTTTGCTGTCGATAAGCTTCGCCTCTTTGGGGCGCGGGCGTTTTTTCATGTTGTGAGGATCTTTGGGATCAACTGCCAGCGCTAAGGCCGGAAGGCTGTCTGTCACCAGGTTGATCCAAAGGATCTGGACCGGCGTAAAAGGGGAGGGCATGCCTAGTCCGAGCGCAAAAAGAATGGTTAAAATTTCTCCGACGTTCGTGGAAAGGAGGTAGCGAAAAGATTTGAGGACATTGTCGTAAATGGTCCGGCCTTCCTCAATGGCAAGAATGATGGTGGCGTAGTTGTCGTCGGTGATGACGATGTCAGCCGCTTCCTTGGCCACGTCAGTTCCTTTATTGCCCATAGCCACGCCGATTTCCGCTTGTTTTAAAGCCAAAGCGTCATTGACCCCGTCGCCCGTGACCGCCACGGAAAATCCCGCCTTTTGGAAAGCCCGGACGATCCGAAGCTTGTCTTCGGGGTCGGTCCGCGCAAAAACTTTGACCTTTTGTATGATTTTTTGCAAATCCTCGTCAGAGATTTTCCCCAGGTCTTTGCCTAGGTAAACTTCGTCATCCGGACCGACCAGGTCAAGCTGTTTGGCAATCGTCATGGCTGTAAGTTCGTTGTCGCCCGTGATCATGACAGAGCGGATGCCGGCTAAGGCGGCGGTCTTGATGGCCGGCTTGACCTCGGGCCTTAAGGGATCAAGGAGTGCCACGAATCCCAGAAAGATCAGGTCGGTTTCCGCTTCGTCCCGGTCATAGCGGCTCTTTTGGTGCAGCCCGTCTTTGTAAGCGAAGGCCAGCAGTCTGTAGCCTTGCCGGGCATAGTGCTGGTAAGCTTCGATTAGCTTTGTCTTCCCGGCTTCGTCCAGATAATCGACTTTGTCGAACTTCCTGATCCGGTTGGATTTGGAGATCATGTACTCCGGCGCGCCTTTGACCAAAGAAGTGATGCTGCTTTCGATTCTTAGGATCGAGCTCATGCTCTTGCGGTTCTGATCGAAGGAAAATTCGTCAATGACCTCTCCTTGCGTGCGGTAGAGCTCGTAATCCAAGCCGTATCTGTGGGCGAGCATCAAAAGCGCCCCTTCCGTGGTGTCGCCTAAGACCTCGGCCGTGTGTCGGTCAAACCTGTAAACGAGGCTTGCGGTATTTACCATGACCATCGTGTCCATCAGAAGCTTGCCTGCGCCGGTTTGGGTCTGCCCCTTGAATTCTTCGACTGTGTGAGGCTTGCCGTTTACGAAAATGGATTGCACCTGCATCCGGCCCTGGGTCAGCGTCCCGGTCTTATCCATGCAGATAACATTGACTGAAGCCAAGCCTTCAATCGCGATGAGTTTACGGACAACCGCGCGTTTCTGGGCCATTCGCTTGACGCCGACCGCCATGGTGATGATGAGGATCGAAGGCAAACCTTCAGGCACCAAGGCTACGGCACTGCTCACGGCTGTAAAGAACATTTCGAGCCGGTTGAAGTTTAATAAGAGCCCGATGACGTAGATGAGCGCGGAACAGATAAGTGCGATCACGGCCAATTGGAGGGCAAGTTTTCTGATCTGTGCTTGAAGGGGAGTGGGCGGTTCTTTGATTTCCGTCAAAGTCTTGGCGATCTTCCCGAATTGCGTCGACTCGCCGATTCTTGAGACTTTGAAAATGGCGCGCCCCGAAGCGACCAGCGTCCCGGCATAAATCTGATTGTGTTCCGGTTCGTTCGGTTTTTTAAAGACCGGCATTGATTCTCCGGTCAGCATGGACTCGTCAACCTCGCAGTTAACGCCCGACGTCATTGTTCCGTCGGCCGGGATTTTATCCCCCATGTTGAGCACGACCAGATCGCCGGGAACGATCAGTTCGGCGGAAAGCATGGATTCCTTGCCGTCGCGGATGACCCTGGCGAAAGCCGGGGCCAAGAGCTTGAGTTGCGACAAAGTTTGCTCGGCCTTGTATTCCTGCCAGAAAGAAATAAAAGTATTAAGGACGACCGTGCCTAGAATGAAAAATCCATCGATCCTGTCCTTGATCAAAAGCGAAATGATCGCGGCCGCGATCAAAAGGATATTAAGCAGGCTGAACATTTCTGAAACAAGCGCGGTTAACACGCTGAACGAATGGCGTTCCGCGATCTTGTTGGGACCGTATTGAAGCCGAAGTTTTTTTGCCTCAGCTGTTGTCAATCCTCTTTCCATTTTGACTTTTGTTTAAACAAAGATTTTTTCTGAGATTGGTTTCAGGCCGTTTAAGTAGTCCTTGCCGGACATGGGTTTTTTCCCTTCCGGCTGGACGATATCGGCCAAAAGATAGCCCCCGGTGCACTTGATTGCCAGATCTTTGCCGATTTTTTCGGCCTTTCCCGGCAGTTCAACGGTAGTTGAGGGCAAAGCGCGTCCTTTTATTATTTTAACAGATTTATCGGATAAAGTTGTCCACGCCCCCGGCTCCGGATTTAAGGCTTTGATAAAATTTTGAATTTCATGGGCAGGCTTGATCCAGTCGATCCTCGCGTCCGCGAGGCTGAAAATTTTGGTAAACGTGGCCTTGCTTTCATCTTGTTCTTTAGGCACGATCTTTGACTCGGCAAAGTTTAATAAATTTTCCGATACCAAGCCAGCACCAGCTTCAGCCAATTTTTTCATAAGCGAAGAAAAGTCATCATCCGGGAAAATGGGCACGGTTTTTGTTGCGATGATCGGGCCGTGATCCATCTTCTCGTCCATTTGAATAAGACAAACTCCGGTTTCCTTGTCACCGTTAAGCAGAGCGGTTTGAATCGGGGTTGGACCGCGGTATTTGGGAAGAAGCGAAGGATGAATATTGACACATCCGCATTTAGGGAGCAAAAGAATTTTTTTTGGCAATATCTGGCCGTAGGACGCGACCAGGATCAGGTCAGGGTTAAGTTTCGCAAGTTCCTGCTCGGCTTCGATAATTTTCTTTGGCTGAAGCAAAGAGAGGTTTTGGGACTCAGCCCAGACTTTCACCGGAGAGGGAGTGCTGATTTTTTTTCGTCCTGACGGTTTGTCTGTTTGCGTCACAATCGAGACCAATTCAAAAGATTCCCGCGCTTTTTCAAGGGCGGGCAATCCGAATTCCGAGGTGCCGATAAAGATCAGTTTTTTCATAATAAATTTCGCACAGCAAGAGAAACTAGGCGAAAAGCTACATTTTTTCGAGCTTGGGGCCGGCGGTTTGTTTCAAGGTTTTGCTCGTGAACAGTATCCCGTCCAAATGATCAATTTCGTGCTGCAGCACTCTGGCCAAAATCCCGTCCGCGTTGATGGTGACTTTGTTGCCTTCTAAGTTTAGAGCCGTGACTTTGACTGAGATCGGCCGTTTGACCATGCCGAAGACCCCGGGAACCGAAAGACAGCCTTCTTCCATTTCGATTTTTTTCCACGAGCGCTTGGTGATTTTTGGATTGATGAGCGCGAAGGGCGGGATGCCCAGGTCTTCAAGCTCAATCGTGCACATGCGGATCGAATGCCCGACTTGGGGCGCTGCAATACCGATGCCCTTAAGAAGCCGGCAGGTTTCGATCATGTTCGCCGCAAGCTGCCGCAAGCCTTGGTCAATGTCTTTGACCGGCTTGGTTTTTTTATAGAGGATCGGATCAGGAGCCGTGATTATTTTTAGGATCTTGTTCATGGTTTTTCTTGATCAAATAGGCGAACAAAGCGCCCGGGTTCTTGGCCTTCTGCTCCAAAACGTCGCCGGCCAGCCTTCTTAGAATGTCCGGACTGTTGGTTAGGGCCATCTTAAGGTAAAATCCGAAGTGTTTTTTGTCGTTAAGTTTTTGGGAAATCTCGTCCGCCAGAACATGGGCCGGGGAGTGCAAATACTTGGATTTTTTATAGGATCTTTCGATTTTCATCGTAAGGTTATTTTATCAGATTTATGGTATAATTTAAAGGCTATTTTATTGGATATTTGCCTAATTTATGAGGCTGTTCACGGCAATTCCTCTTCCCGCTTCTTTAAAGCAAGCCGCGACTGAAGTTTTTCGCGGCCGTCTTTCAGTGCCTTACATCAATACGAGCAACCTCCACGTCACTCTGAATTTTTTTGGGGAGCTGACCGACGAGGAAGTGGAGCGGGTAAAATTGATTTTCCAAGAGACCATGACGGGTCAAAAAGGCTTTCCTATTGAGTTCGACCGCGTCACGCAATTTCGCCAGCAGATACACATCACTCTTCGCCCCAATGAACCCTTGAAGTCCTTGCAGGCTACACTCAACCGGGCGTTTATTGCCGCAGGGTTTGACATGCAAGAGCGCATTTATTATCCGCACGTTAAGCTGACGAATTTGCACATGGACAAGATCATGCATCCCGAGCGGAAGCTCGAACATTTCCCCAATCAGGAATTGAAGAAGCTCGATTTTCTTGCAACCTCGGCCGTGCTTTATGAAAGCAAACTGCTTTTGCACCACGCGCAGCATATTCCTTTAATCGAAGCGAAGCTGATTTAAATGATCAAGGCTGTAATTTTTGACCTCAACGGCATATTCATCCAGGCGCCCTATTTGAGCGACCGGTTCTTTTCGGATTTCGGAGTGCAGAAAGAAATTTTTGTTCCGCGCCTGACAAAGGTCATGGACGAGGTCAGGAAACCGGACGGCCCGGGATTTTACGGCTGTTGGCAGCCGGCCTTGAACGAATGGGGGATTAAGCTCAAAGAACAGGAATTTTTGAAATATGTTTTTAAGGAAGACCGCGCATCTGAAAAAATGATTGACCTGGCAAGGCGCCTCAAGGCCTCAAATATCAAAGTTTTTGTCCTCTCGAACAATTACCGCGAGCGTTCGGATTTTTACGGCGGATACGCCTGGATCCACGAGGTCGTGGACAAGGCCTACTATTCCTGGCAAACGGGTTTTATCAAGCCGAACCCCGAAGCGTGGAAACTGATCTTGCGCGAAAATAACCTTCGAGCGGAAGAGTGTTTATTTTTTGACGACCAGGACAAGAATATTGATGCTGCAAAATCCGTGGGGATGCCGGCTTATAAGTTTAAGAACGAGGAAGAGCTTGAAAGAATCATTCGAGGCCTTGTCGATAAAAAGATTGATGTTGCCGGGGTAAATGTTGACAACATCACAAAACAGGAGGCCCTTTCCAAGATCGAATCTTTTGTTGCTTCAGGCAAGCCGCATTTGGTGACCACGGTCTATTCCGAATTCGTGGTCTTTGCCCGCTTCAATTCCGAATATCGCGATGCTTTAAATTCGGCCGATCTTTCTTTGCCTGACGGTGTTGGAATTTTGTGGGCCGCAAAATTTTTATCCCTGCCCTTAACCTTTAGTTCAAAATTTTTAAAGACTCTTCAGGCCGTGTTTCAGCTTAAATTAACTCTGACGTCTTTGATCTTTTACCCCAGCTATTGCCGAACCGTAATCAAAGAACAGATCAGCGGCAGCCGTTTCGTCTGGGACATAGCCGGACTTTGTGCCAAAAACAATTTTAGCCTGGGGCTCGTTGGCGGTTTTGACAAAGTCGCGGAAGAAGCCGCTAAAAAACTTCAAGAAAAATTTCCGCAGCTTAAGGTCAGTCTCGCTCTGTCCGGAGCGAAGTTCGATCAATCATTGGTGGACCGGATCAAGGCGTCAAGTGCAGACATCCTGCTTATAGCTTACCAACCGCCCCAGCAGGAATTATGGCTTAAACAAAATTTAAACAAGTTGAACGTAAAAGTGGCCATGGGCTTAGGCGGCACTTTTGACTATTTGGCCGGAAAGCGGAGGGCCAGCCCGCCCGCTTTTCACGCTCTCGGACTGGAATGGCTTTGGCGCCTCGTCACCCAGCCTTGGCGGCTTAAACGAATGATGAACGCTTTGCCGGGTTTTATATTTTTTGTGTTTCGTTATAAACTGTCATTAAACAAGTAAGGCTTTTTTTATGTCAGAAATTAGGGTAAGAATGGCTCCGAGTCCGACCGGATTTTTGCACATTGGCGGGCTGCGCACGGCGCTTTACAATTTTTTGCTTGCCAGACAGCAAGACGGCAAGTTTATTTTGCGCATCGAAGATACGGACCGCGCGCGCCTGGTTGAGGGTGCTACTGAAAACATTATTGAAACGCTCCATGATTTCAGTCTGGATCCGGACGAGGGTCCGTACTTGAAAAATGGCAAGGTTGTTGAGAAAGGGGACAAGGGCCCGTATTTTCAATCAGAGAGGCTTGCTCTTTACAGAAAGTATGCTCAAGAGCTCGTGGCAAAGGGCTTTGCTTATCCTTGTTTTTGTTCGACCGAAAGACTGGAAGAATTAAGGAAATCGCAGGAAGCCTCGAAACTCCCGCCGAAATACGATAAGCATTGCTTGGCTCTGAAAAAAGACGAAGCGGCGGAACTCATAAAAACAGGAACGTCTCACGTCATCCGCCTGAACGTGCCCAAAGATCAGGCCATCCGGTTTACCGATTTAGTGCACGGCGAAATTTCGATCTCCACTAATGATCTTGACGATCAGGTCCTGATTAAATCCGACGGTTTTCCGACTTACCATTTGGCCGTTGTCGTTGACGATCACTTGATGGAAATTACCCATGTCATAAGAGGGGACGAATGGATTCCTTCCACGCCCAAGCATATTCTCCTTTATTCCGCCCTCGGCTGGGAGTCGCCCAAGTTCGTGCACCTGCCGCTTTTGCTTTCCAAGACTCATAAAAAATTATCCAAGCGCGAAGGGGACGTGGCGGTAAAGGATTTTTTGGCCAGAGGTTATTTGCCGGAAGCGCTTCTTAATTTCGTGGCCTTGCTTGGATGGAACCCTGGAACCGAGCAGGAAGTGTTTTCTTTGGAGGAATTGGTAAAGGCATTTTCGCTGAAGCAAATAAACAAGGCCGGAGCCGTGTTCGATCTTGAGAAGCTGGAATGGATCAACGGGCTTTACATAAGAAGAATGGATATCGAAGAACTTTTGGAAAAGACGATCCCCTTTCTGAAAAATTCAAATCTTCCGGTGGATGACGTGCCGCGCAGCTTTTTGAAAAAAATAATAAAGCTGGAACAGGAGCGCCTGAAGAAACTTTCTGAAATAGGGGATAGGGTAGGGTACTTTTTCAAGTCCCCCGAATACGACCCTTCGCTTCTGGTCTGGAAAAAAACGGACGCAAAAAAAATCAAACAAAATCTTGCCAATCTTTTGGATTTTCTCAAGCTTATCCCCTTTGAAGACTTTGAGGCTTCAAAGCTAGAGGTCTTAGTGAAAAAATTCATCGCGGACAGCGCTTTGACCAACGGCGAAGTGCTTTGGCCGCTGCGCGTCAGTTTAAGCGGGCTTGATGCCAGTCCCGGGCCCTTTGATATCATGGACGCCTTCGGAGCCTTGCCTAATGGCAAAGAACTGGTCGAAAGCCGGCTTAAAAAAGCCATCGACTCCTTATAAAAGTACAGAAAAAGTCTCCGGCGTTATTCCCCGGCGATTTTTTCGTTTAATCGAAAGGAGGGCGAGCCTTAAAGATCTTGACATTTACAAGCAGGGCAAAATTTGGTAAAATGAAGGCACAATAATGATCAAATTGAAACAAAAAGCCAATCATAAACAGATTGTTTTAGCCGGGTTGCTCTCGCTCACCCTGGTTTTTGGTTTTTCGGGAATGCCGAACGTTGTTGGACAAACTACCGATGAACTAAAACAGATGCAGCAGGAAAAACAGAAGAAACTCGATGAGATCAACCAAAAGATAAAAGCCCTGCAGTCGCAGATCAAGGACCGGCAGAATGCGGCCAAGACCCTGAACAACCAAATCACGGTCATTAATTTGGAAATTCAGGAAACTGAGACGCAGCTTGAGGCCACTTCAAACCAAATTGACGTCACCAATCTGGATATTGCCGAAACCACTGACCAGATCGTGAAAGCTATGGCGGATATTGCCAAGGAGAAACAAGTGCTTCGGGAGCTGATCGTTTCCATCAACGATCTTGACCAAATGTCGCCGCTTGAGGTGGCTTTAGAAAATGATAATTTCACGGAATTTTTGGACAAGCTTCAGTATGCGAGCAGCATTCAGGAACGAAGCCAGGACGCGCTCAACCAGATCAAGCTTTTAAAGTCCATGCTTGAGGAAAAGAATGTCCAGCTCAAACAGCAAAAAGACGAACTCGATCAGCTGAAGCAGCAGCAGGAGATCACGCAGGACAGTTTAACCAGCCAGAAGAATGGCAAACAGCAATTGCTGACCCAAACCAAGGGCCAGGAAAAAGCTTATCAAAAATTGTTGGCCGAAAACCAGGCGCTTGAGGACCAGGTTCAAAGAGAAGTCAGCGAACTTGAGCTGGAACTGAGGAAGCGCATGGGCGACCGCACGCTGCCTCCCATGAGAGGCTTGATCGCTTATCCGATGAAAGGCACTTTGACCCAGGGCTACGGCAATACCGGATTTACCAAGCTCGGATATACTTTCCATAACGGAATCGATATTGCGGCCGCTGCCGGCACTCCGATCTATGCCGCGGCTGACGGTGTTGTCGCTGACACTGGCACTGGCAAGGGCGCTTATGGCAATTGGGTGACGATGAAACACACGATCACAACCAAGTCCGGCATTTCGAGAGGAATCATAACTTTATACGGGCACATGTCCAGCTTTAAGGTCAGGAAGGGCCAAACTTTGAAGCGCGGGGACTTGATCGGCTATGAAGGCAACACCGGGATCACGACCGCCTTGCTTTATGGCCCTGGCCGCGGATACCACATCCACTTCTCTGTTTTTGACGCTGAAGGATACGGGGTTTCTCCGGGAACCGTTACCAAATACGGCAACTACATGGTTCCCTACGGCTACAGCTACAACCCCTTCGACTATCTTGAGTAGATTATTTTGAATAGGACTCCCCCCATAGGGGAGTGGGATGAAAAACGGCGGACAATCTGTCCGCTGTTTTTTGTTTTAAAAAAATATATTTTTTAATTAATAATTAATATTTTTTTTAGGCGAGTCAGACTAACCTTTTTGGTTAGCTTATGCAGTTCGGCAAATCAAACCGAACAGAACTTAACAACCTCAAGAGGGCCCCGTTAAAAGCCCTTTGAAAGCTGATTAAAATATTATATGTGTCGCAAAAGCTATCTTGTGCGACGAGGTTATTATTTCCTTTGATTCCTAGTATTTGTTGTTTTTTAAGAAGAAATCATCCCTTCCCTATTTATTCCTTTCCATACGCTTTAACCAAGCATTTACTTTCATAGATGATCCATTCCCTCATCTTTCCAAGTAAGGGCTCTTATAAATCAAATTTGCCACTAATGATTAGAATAGATACAGTTTATGTCCAACTTTTAAGGAGGAAGCATGATAGGCTCTACAAAAGGATTCGAAGCCGGGCCTGAGGGGCACCTGGTCTCAGTCGCAGGCTTGCCTGAGGATGGAACTCCCTTCGACGACCTCAACCTGCTCGCTTTGGGAGATCAGGTCACATGCCAGGTCGGACCGTTCCGATACCGTGGCAAGGTCGTCAGGAAATGGGGCGATGCGTTCAGCGGCGACATCGCAGAGATCGAACTCGACTGCGGGTTTAAAACTATTCGCACTTTCCCCGAATTGACCATTGTCAGCGCCCGGCATCCGTTGTCTTAACTTACCAAAGCCAGAAATGTAAAAAACGGCACTTCAAGCAATTTATTTCTTGGGTGCCGTTTTTTTATGCCTATTGAAGGCTTAGCGGATGGACCCAATTTGAGGGTCCTTTAGGGCTCGTCGCACAATATGGGACACGCCCTCTGCTGTTGTTGTGGCGTATAATTTTTTTCTCAGGTCGCCTGCTCCGGGAAA
>JBLMZH010000048.1:0-19925 GCA_050258715.1 Acidobacteriaceae bacterium | reverse complement strand
GCGTTGTTAACGCATCGGCTTTTTTGTTGGGTTTAAAACCCACCCTCAGGAGTTTTAGAGGCGGGGTTGGTGGCCGATGAATAAAAAATACATTCGATCAACTCAAATACTCATTTGGAGCTGCATTTGTTGTTTTTTTAATAAGTGGTCAACATAACTATCGTCGAACATAAAACTGACAAGATTAATAAATTTACGATTTATTTTAATTATTTGTTGTATTTCTGAATCTCTCAAATTGTCTGGAAGATATTTACATGCGATAAGATAATAGCGGGTAACATTTTGATCAGGTTTTAAAAAATCATGAAAATATTTGATAACCTTGGTAACCTCAGCTGAGTCTCCGAACTTAAAAATATAATTAATAAGATATCCTTGTTCCATAAAATTATTGGTTTGGTATAAATTTGAAATTTTCAAAAAATAAAAAGGTATCTTTAAGCGGTCAGCTTTTAAAAACATTTTTAAGATGCTAATCCTTTGCCATTCATAAATAGAATTATTATACACTTCTACTGCTTTTTCTTGGACACGTTTTTCATGTATATACTTTGTTAGGTAATTGCATACTACTTGGGAATATGCCGGATCATAGAAATTATTCCTTAACATCCAGTTCTTTGGAAAGTTTGAACCAAGCTTTGCAAATCTATTTACACAAAAACCAAATTTAGTTTTGTCAATTTCTTTAGTTCTTACTGTAGCATTCCAGATTATCTTTAAATTTCGATCGACTGCAGTTAAATCATCATCTTTAAAATTCATTCCATATTCGACTGCCTCCATCTGGGCTTGATACTTATTCCTCCCTTTAAAATATTCATTTTTTGAATAAAGTCCAGTTTTACCAGAATTTAAATGCAAATTTAACGGTCTAAGCAGGGAGGTTAATTCTTTCATTGCACTTCTTGCTTCAGTAATATTTTTTACGAATATTTTTAAATCATCCATAAACCTAAAATACTTAAATCCTGCCCTGGTCATCATTACATCAACTTCGTTTAAATAAACGTTTGCCAAAAATGAAGAGCAATGGTTTCCTTGGGGAAGGCCAAGATTATTTGGGGACCAAACTTTCAATAATATTTCTAACTTTTTAGTATCAACTTTAAAAAGGTTGAGTTTTTTTATTAATTCATCAATTAAAATATGCTCAAAAAAAGCATTAATATCAGTCTTCAACAAAAGGCAATTTTCGTTTGCTTCAAAATATTTATCGATTTCTGCATTAAGGTTTACCCAATTATTGATATTGTCTTGTAAAAAATATTTACTTTTTCGATGGTTAACTCTAAAACCCATCACAACCGAAGGAGGTTGTAATCTTCGGTCTACTTTGCTTGCAAACTTATTAATAATGTACTGAAAATATATCCTATCTTCGATATTAATATAATGACCTGGTCTTAAAATCAAGTTTGGTTTAGGAATATCAATTGCAATTATATCTTTCGGAACGATCTTCCTTGGGACTGTTTTATAATTAAAAAGAATATCCCTGTAGTCAATGATATCTGGCCAAAAATCATCTTTAAGATCTTGGGACACATATCTACATGCTCTAGCGATTGGATTTTCCGATAGCATTTGCTTCATATATTTATTGCTATTTTATGCCTAATACACCAATGTGTGCAAGTGCCAAGAATAGCAGCGACAAGCCTGATGCCAAGGTTTGTTAGGGAATCGGCCTCGCGCTTGAGCGCTCGGTACCCGGGGCAGCTCCAGCTTTAAGGTCGGGAATCGAAAACGGGGTTGCAGCAAATGTCCACCGGACATTTGCTGATCGTTCGGCGTCGTCCGCTTTCGCGGACTAGCCTCACTTCAACCCGTTCGATTCCCCCAGCAGAGTTGTTAAAAGAAAAAATCCGACCACAAGAGTCGGATTTTTTCTTTTGGCAGCCCATAAGGGAATCGAACCCTTGTTTGTTGGCTGAGAACCAACCGTCCTAGCCACTAGACGAATGGGCCAAAACTAATTTTGCCTTAATATAATAGCTGAAAATCTTTAACGAATCAATCCTTCAATTTGCTAAACCTGATTTGATTTGCAAAAATATTGGAATGAAAAACGTAATTGTTTCGTGGAGCGGGGGGAAGGATAGCTGCTTTGCCTGCTTTAAAGCCATGCAAAGCGGGTACAAGGTTTGCTTCCTGCTCAACACCATTTCCGACGAATATAAACGGGTAAGGTTCCATGGAGTTAAGGCTGAGCTTATTCAAGCCCAAGCCGCGGCTTTAGGCATCCCCCTTTTGCACGTCCCCACTTCTTGGAATAACTACAAGCCCGAATTCATTAGCGCCGTAAAAAGCTTGGTGGAAAAAGGCTGCCAGGCAATGGTCTTTGGTGACCTCTTTCTGTTTATGCGGGAATTTGGTGATGAAGTTTGCAAAACCGCCGGCATTGAATCAATTGAGCCGCTTATTGAAGTTCCTTCTGAAGAAGTCGTTAAAGGTTTTATTGATGCAGGATTTGAAGCGATTGTGGTCGCGACCCAAGCAGACAAATTAGGTCAAGAATGGCTGGGCAGAAAAATTGACCACAAATTTCTTGAGGACATCAAGCAACTGAAGGATATCGATCCCTGCGGTGAAAACGGCGAATACCACACTCTCGTTATCAATGGTCCAATCTTTAAACAAAGAATAAACATCATCGAAACTGAAAAGGTTTTGAGGGAGAGGTATTGGTTTTTGGATATCAAAAATTACAAACTAGTTTAGATTCCCGATTCCTGAGAAACGCCTTTATCGGGAATGACAACATATTAATTGAAAAAGGCCCCACTCGTTTCTGAGTGAAGCCTTTTTTCGTTTGCCTTATATCTTAATAGATCACAACCTTGACCGGAACGGCCTCGTGCGCCCAACTTCCCGAACTGTTAACCACATGCAATCCGTAAAAATAAGTGCCCGCCGAAGGATGATCGTAGAGCTTGCCAGACCAAGTCTTCAACAAGCCACCCGCGTAAATCCGGGTCACTTCCGACCAATTGCAGCCTGATTTGCTAAGTTCCGTGCAAGTTGCCGAATAATTTGCCCTGAAAAGCTCCACCCGCACCACCCCGATCGGGTCGCTGACAGCAAAGGTAGCAACCGCCATATTTTGTTGATTGATCGCATCAAAGGCATCAACCTTAAGGGACTCCGGGACAGGTGTAGTAACCACAGGTGCGGAAGATGTCCTGGTTCCTGAAGCAGCGCTTGCCGTGGCTGCTTTGACCGCTACAATATCAGCTCCAATATCCTTGCCGTCAGTTCCCGCGTTCTTGTAAGGGCTCTGGGAAGTTAGTTGATAATTGCCGCCCGTCCGGTCCGCAAAACCGACTTGGTCCAAACTAGCCGGGAAATAATTGCCGGGGTGGGCCGAGTAAGAGCGCGACGGCCCTCCGACCAAAACATTTTTCTGAAACACTGCCTGCGGAAAATAATCCGCCAGGCTTCTGTCACCGACCCCGCTGTTCCCGCCAAAAACCCCATAGGTGTTGTGCAGCGCCAAATTGTTTTCAAACACAAAGCCGGGCTTGGGCGAATAAATCAAGTCGGAACTGAAGTAGCTGCCGGCCATTACGATCTGGCCCGTCTGGAACGCAGTGTTATGCGAGATAGTCAAATTTTCCGGGCCCGGTTCTTTTGTGCCGCCTTCCAAGTGGAAGAGCCAGCCCGTGCCGCCGTAGGTGGAAGAAGAGATGTCTTCAAACAAATTGTTTTGGATCAAAATATTCGCGGTGCGGCCGGGGCTGTCGGGATAATGATAATCGTTCCCTTGCATCTGCACACCGCCTCCGGCATGCCGGACGATGTTGTTGGTCATGGTCAAGTTAGTCACCGCGCACCACGGACAGCGACCGCCCTGGTTTGTGGTGTTAAAGAGCACAGCATATCCGTTTTGCGCGTTCTTCCAGGAATTTTCTAGGATATTGCCTGAAATCAAAACCCGGTTGGCATTTTTTAATTCAAGGATGTTTTTGACGACCCAGGATGAAGAAGTGCGCCAAGCCAAAGGTTTGCTGAAAAAATTGTTTTTGATCTCGATGTCCGATGGAATCAGGTTTGCGATCTTAGGATCGTCGCCGCCGAACAAGACGTTCTCGCCTGATGCTTCAAGATAATTATTTTCGATTTTGAATGGGCCGGGCCCGTTAAATCCGCAAATCGCCTGCGCATCCTGCGAAGAAGAATGGATTTCGGAAATGTACGAATCCAAGACGGCGGAATAGGCGGAATTCAATCCGACTCCCCGCTTAAGGTCAGAGGTCGAATCGCCGTGGATGTAAAGCCTGTCCAGGATTATGTGATGCGGAACGGCGCTGAGCGTTGACTGCGACAGGTTGTTGGATCCCAAAGATATGAGCTCGCTGGCCGCAGCCTGCGGGCTTGCCTTGGCCACTTCAAGGCCAACCAGCCGGTAATAGCTTGCCCCCGCTTCCGTGAGAATGGCATTCTGATTATATCCGGGAGCCAAAATTTTCGGCAAAACCGAAGAATACGAGGGCTTGATCCGGTTAAACTCAGAAGGGATTAGGGATAAATTCGAAATCCTTATCACTATCCAGCCCGAGCCGGCTTTTTTCCTTAAGGTAATCGGCCCGGTGATGGTCATTCCGGGGTCGATCAAAATCTCATCGCCAGGCAAGGCCTGATCAATGGCTGTTTGCAAAGACTGAAAACATAAGGTCGTGGTAGCGCAGGAAGTCTTTACAGCCAGGTTGCGGTGGGAAGCGGCAAGGGTCGGGAAGGAAGTATCAAACGGCAAAGGCGCGCTAACCGCAGCTGAAGCCTGGGTTAACGGCAACAGACCGAAAAGCAAGACCAAACACAGGGTTCCTGAGAGAATTTTCATAATTTCCGATTAATTGAAGCAAAACAGAACACTCTACACCCGGCAATACCATTTGGCAAGTGGCTTTATTCGTATGATTATCCAACGCCCGTTTTAAACGATCGGTTTTTGGCAATTGTTTCAGGAGCTCGATATTAACCGCCAAAATAAAAAACACATCCGTTTTGACCGATCGGCAAAAACAGATGTGTTTTTTAAAAACAAAAACCGTCAGAACCAATGTGGTTCTGACGGGAGCAGAAATTCTGCTCAGTTTACGTTTGCTCTAGTGGTTCGAGGACCAGAAGCCGACCTCTCTTCGGCTGACCGTGGGCACGAGGCACTGGACCCTTGCGGCCGGGTAAAACCCCTTGACCGTTTTCCCGAGGTCTTCGGCCAGAAGGTTCAGGACCTCGTCGTTGAGGCGCGGGCTGTCGAACAGGCACGAGACTTCGACGAAGATCTCCGAGCCGAGGCCGTAGTGCATCCGGTCGGACGGGAACAGGTTGAGCATGCCGCTCTCACCCGCAACGCCCAGTTCCGGATACGAGACGATAATCGCAACCAGCGACTCATGGAGCCTGTGAAGCTCCTCTTCCGTCTGCTCCGCCGGCAGGCACCATACCTTGATGACGAGCATCTGTTTCCTCCGTCTTGTTTTCGATTTTTCGTCTGGCGCCATCCCGAAGGCTACTCGGGAAGTCTCTCCAGCTTCGCGATCTGGTCCAAGTCGTTCGGGACCTTGAAGCCGAAGAACTGAGCCGCATTCTGGACCTTCCGAATCCAGCTGTACTGCCGTTCGACGTCGACCCTCGTGGTCCGAAGCTCTCTGCGCTTTTCCTCAACTTCTTCGGCTGTGACTCCGAATTGGGGAGGAAAGCTGATGATCTCGTTCTCTGCTTCGGCCGAAGCCTTGAAGTTCGCGATCAGCCGCTTCAGGCAAAAGAGGACGAAGAAGGACAGAAGCTTTCTCTCCTTCCAGTCTTCCTGATCGCGCGGCGGCTTCATCCCGAAAGCCTGCCAGAACGTCCGCCGGTGGAGATACCACTTGAGGATGGCACTGCCGTGGCGAAAGGCGTACTTGACCCCGATGGCAATGAGCGCCCCGCCCAAGGCCAGCGGCAAAAAATAGCCCAGGCGAACGGCGGCTGCCACGAGCCAAACCCCAATCGGGATAAGGCTCAAGCCCGAGATGAGATACGCCAGACTTTTCAGCACTCTCTTCATAGCCCCTCCTTTGCCGAAGCTCCTCGCTTCAGCAACCACTGCTCCTCGCAGTGAAGGTTGACGCATTCCTCTAAGCCTCCTTGGCCCGAAGAATAGAAAATCATACCAAAAAACCGGCGTTTAGTCAACACCCGGGCCTTCATCCGTTTTGTTTGTGTTTCGATCCAATACCATGATTTTTTTTCAGCCTCTAATATACGGTTACTTTTAAAGCAAAGGAGTTTTATGATCCAAGTACACGATATTTTTGTTTGCAAGCCAGGGAACGCTTCCAAGGTTGCCAAGCTTTTCAAGGAAGTCATGGGGAATAACAAGGAGGTTGTGGGTATCATGACTGACATGACCGGCCAGTTCAACCGCGTTATTATGGTCAGTCAATACAAGGACATGGCCGAATATCAAAAAAGCTGGGAGGCCTACATGAACCCGACCAAAGAGATGAAGGAAGAAATGGCAAAAATGGAGGGCTATCAGGACAAATATCTCACGGGCAGCCGGGAAATCTATAAAATTTGGTAATGCTATTCCCGGAAAAAATTCCCGCATGTGCGGGGATGACATGAAGGAAAAAATCAAAGCCGGATCCGTTTAACAAAACGAACCCGGCTTTTTCGAAAACCATTTACCTGCATTTCAGTGCCGGTTGAAACCGCGGACGATTGCGTCAGGGCCGGCGATCAGCACCACGCTGTTCCTCGCGCAGAGCTCCTTGATCTCCTGCCAGCGCCTGGCGTTCGGGCTTACAGAAGCAAAGATCACGGACGCGCCCATCTCGACCAGCTTCAACGGGGCATCAACGAACGGAAAGAAGGAGTTGGTGTAGTAGACGGCGTCTTTGAGGCTGTCGTAATGGTTGGCCACGATCGCCTTCATCTCGAGCAGCCGGACCGAACCGACCCTGGACTGCTGTCCGACCGCGTTCGCGATCAAACAGCCGTCCTTGACCGCGACCGTGTTGTTGCTGTTGGAGGTCGAGCCGATGGCCCAGGCCAGGACGAGGTCCTGAATCTCCTGTGGGTTAAGTTCGGGCCCGCAGCGCTCGATGTAGCTCTCCGAAAGGTTCAGGACGAAGCTGTCCGAGTCTTGGACAATGACCCCGCCGCGGACCTTCCGAAATTCCCCCGACTTGTCGATCGAATCGAGGTTAATCTGCCCAAGTGCCGGGTTTACGAACACCCGGCAGCGGTTGTCCTTGCGCTTGAGGATATCGAGGGCGACGGGAGCCACATAGGGAGCGATGATCCCATCCAAGACCCGCGGCTTGTCGCCTTCCACCTCGTACCTTCTCAGGATCTCAGCAAGGTCCGCGTAGATCGGGAAGTTCGTGATGATGAAGCCGCCGAAGATGTCCTCCGGGTCGCCGCTGATCATGTTGCGGACCACGGTTTCTGGATCGGGCTTGCCGTAGATGCTGACCGCAGCCCCCGAAGCGTTGCCGTGCTTGACCCCGATGCAGACCCGCGGAATGACGTCGCAGTTGACGATGAACCCCGCGATCACCCGAACAAGAGTAGAAAGAGCTCGGTCCAGGTCGGTCATGTTGACGTAGCCCGGATCGGCCCCGTCGATCTGCTTGAACTCGTCGAGAGCCAGCGGATCGGACATTGGCCCGGGTTGGAACCGGTACAAGGCCGCCCGCTTTTGCCTGCGGTTTTCACCGTAAGCGAGTTCGCGAACGAAATCAGCCAAAACACTGAAATGCATGAATTCCTCCTGATACTTGGGTTGTTTAGGTGCGAATCGGCTAATCATTATACCAAAAATCCTAACGCCATCAATCGCATTGATCAAAAAGAGGGCGGATGCTTTAGGCATCCGCCCTCTCTCTTTTTTATTTATTTAAGCTGCTGCCGTTCCCCTTCCCGAAAATCCTGGCGAATGGTTCGTTTTGAAGTCGCATAAAGCGAATAGCCGAGAGAGCAAACAATCCAACCCAGCCACATAATCAGACCGTAAATACTAAGTTCGTGCAGAGCGGCACTCAAAGGATGTCCCAGCTTTAGCACTTCCACATCTTCGACATAAATGATCTCGCAAGCGCCCGCACCCGAATCCTCTCTGACAGTACTCGAATTCATGGCAATGGCCGAACTTTCATGCCGCCCTGGCTCATCGGTTGCGGCTTTAACGTTAACGAGCTTGCCTTTGATTTTAACCTGGTCGCCGGTCTTAAGCGAAAGTATTCTTTTTTCAAGTGACGGATTGTTGACGATCAGGTGATTGTTTGAGACTTCATCTTGATTGACCTTCAAATTGCCGGGCATGGTCCAATAACACCAGCGGTTGTCCTGTCTGAAGCTCGTCTTGGCGAACGCTTTGGTTGCGGCATTTTCCCCCCAAGTCATGCAAAGGTCAACCGGAAACGTTTCGTCTGTCCGGTTAAGGCTAAACCAGCGATAATCCATTCTCGAAACGATCAGGCCGGAAATCGAGTATTGATAAACGGGCGTCAGCGAATAATTCCACCCGTCCTTGGAAAACTGGATGGGGCTTAGGTCGGCCAATTCCACTTGCTGGGGGTCGCTTAAAACAGCGGGCGAAATCTCCTTTACGCCGCGATACCTTCCGTTGAACAGATAAGTCGTGACGAAGACCACGACCAAAACCAAAAATACTTTGAGCTTCATTCGATCAGATTTTATTTTGTTTCGTCCACAGTAACCTTATTTTTGCCCTCTTTTTTACTGCCGAGCAATTTCATATCAGCGGACTCAATGATGTCATAAAGCGGCTTCTCCCCCGTTGAATCGGAGATCCCGGCGCTGACTGAGACCGGGATCACTTCGCCGCTGGCCGCGCTAAACCGGGTCTTGTTGATCTTGGCCACAAAGTCGGTGCTGATGGAAACGCAAGTCCGTTTGTCGGTTTCGATCGGGCAGACAATGAACTCGTCGCCGCCATACCTGCCGATAATATCGATTTTGCGAAACGACGCGGAAAGCTCAAGGGCGAAGTTGGCCAAAACCATATCGCCCGTCTGGTGCCCGAACCGGTCGTTGATCGATTTCAGATTGTCCACGTCGAACATGATGATGGAAAAATGCCTGTTCAGGCGGCGCGAAACCTCAAACTGATTTTTAATCCTTTCCAGCGCCTCCCGCCGGTTCAAAAGGCCAGTCAATCCGTCCCGCTCGGCAAGCAAAGTCAATTTTTTGTTAGCCTCGGCCAAATCGCGGAATACGGTTTCAAACGGCTGCTTAAGCGTCTTTGATATCATCGCCCGGTAGGTCATGATGACCGAACCCAGAAGGAACAAATGGCCCAGCATGTTGAAAGAGCCGTAAACGTCCAGATACAGCGTGAACGAAATCTCGGACAGGATCGACGCGATGATCGAATAGAGAAGCGTGCGGTAAACGAAGTTATCAAGCTTGTCCCGCCTTTGGTTTAAGCCCATGATCGAGCACAGAAACAGGAAGATGATGAAATATTCCGTGGCAATTTTAAAATCAGTCGGCCCGACCTCTTTAACAAAGGCTGTGGGAAAAATTTTCAGCCAATGAATCGCCGCAATCGAAACCGCGGTGTAAAGAACAAAACCCGCGATGATGAAGCCATAGCTCTTTCGGCTGACCCGCTTGCCGATAATCAAAATGGCGGCGAGGAAACTTAAGGCGTAAAGAAACCGTTCGGCCAGCCAGAGCTGCGTGGCGATATTCCCGGTCGTGTCGCCGGACAAAGGGAAGCCGGCGTAAAAAACCACGTGCAGGATTTGAATTACGACGATAAAGAGGAAAGAAATGGCCAGAAACAGAAAAAAGTCGTTCTTAATGAATTTGCGGGTGTTGAACGCGAACACGGCTATCATCAGCTCCGTGAAAATGCTGGCTGATTCGATCGAAGTATGGAAAAGCAGATAGCTGTATTTTGAAACGGCAAAAAACAGCCCGAAGAGCGCGAGTAAAATAAAAACTCCTAAAAACTGGCGAAATTTGGCTCTAAAAGTCTGTTCAATCGGCATATATGTCTTAATCATAAATTGAATTCAAAAAATCCTCAACCCAAAGAGAAAAACCGTAAAAATAAAGGGCTC
The DNA here is from genome assembly GCA_050258715.1 of Acidobacteriaceae bacterium. Taxonomy (GTDB): domain Bacteria; phylum Patescibacteriota; class Doudnabacteria; order UBA920; family O2-02-FULL-48-8; genus JBLMZH01. Next base: position 9,840 of record JBLMZH010000048.1, on the reverse strand, counting down.
CAATGTTTATTCCAATGGACGGAGAGTTTCGTTGAGTTTATTTTTTTTCTGTCATTAACCGAAATATTTTATGGTCATAACAAGTCTGGCTTTTGAAAACCAGGGCAAGATCCCCGTCGAATATACCTGCAACGGCGAAAACGTCAGTCCGCCCCTGCTTATTTCAGGCGTGCCGGAAGAAGCCCAAAGCCTGGCTCTCATTTTGGAGGATCCGGACGTTCCCAAATCATTTAAGCCGGATGGCCTGTTCGTGCATTGGCTGGCCTGGGACATTCCGCCTGATATTACCGAGCTGCCGGAAGGAATCGAGCCTCCGGGCGTGATCGGACAAAACGGAGCAGGCAAGGCCGGCTACACCGGACCGTGTCCGCCTGACCGCGAGCATCGCTACTTCTTCAAACTGTTCGCGCTTGATACTCTTCTGACCGATGCCAGGATTGCCAACCGCGAAGATCTTTTGAAAGCTATGGAAGGGCATATTTTAGCCGAGGCGGAGTTGGTGGGGAAATACGAACAAATCAAATAAAATTAATAGATTAATAAATTAATTTGAATTTGGCTTTTCTTTTATTAAGCTTTAAAATACAAACAAATAGCAAAACCATAAAATGTACTTACTTTTCGACATCGGAGCCAGCAAAATGCGGCTCGCCGTCTCGAAGGACCTAAAAAAGATCGACAAGATCGAAGTTTTTCCTACGCCCCAAAAATTCAGGGAAGCGATGGCACTTTTTCATTCAATGGCAAACGGCCTTTCGGAAGGAAAAAGGTTCACGGCCGCTGCCGGCGGGATTGCCGGGCCTTTGGACCACAAGCAAACAACCGTCCTGGCCGGCCACCTTAAAGACTGGAAAGATAAACCCCTTAAAAAATCGCTCGAGACATCTTTGCATTGCCCGGTTTATCTTGAGAACGACGCAGCACTCGCCGGATTGGGAGAAGCGGTTGCGGGCGCTGGCAAAGGCAAAAAAGTCGTGGCTTACCTGACGTTTTCAACCGGCATCGGCGGAGCAAAAATCGTCGACCGCAAGATCGACGAAAACGCCTTTGGTTTCGAGCCGCACAGGCAGCTCGTCGGCTATCCCAAGGCCAAAATGTTGGGCGAACTCATTTCCGGGCGGGCTTTGGCAAAGGCCGGACACGCCCCGGCAAAAGACATCGCTGACAAAGCCACCTGGAAAAAGTTTTCTGATTTGGCTTTTGCCGGCATTAATAACGCCGTGGTCTTTTGGTCGCCGGACATCATGGTTATAGGCGGCGGAATCGGACTGAGCCCCCACCTCGACATAAAAGCCGTTCAAGCACACATCAACCGGACATTTTCAAAACTCGCTGCCACGCCCAGAGTCGTTAAGGCGAAACTTAAGGATTACAGCGGACTTTATGGGGCGATGGAAATACTTAAATTGAAAATTAAACATTGAGAATTGAAAATTATCGATACTCAATATTCAATTCTCAATCCGAATTTAACCAATAGAAAAAGGTGCCTTACCTGTGCATCTTTTTTATATATATCTTATTTTTTCAACCACGTTTCCGATTGGCGCACCAGCAATTTTTCAGCCAGCATAGGCTGGGCCATGATCTCCTTTACGACTTTTTCCATCCTTGCCGCCTGCGAGCCCTTAATCAAAATTGTGTCCCCTTCGGCGATCAGTTCCTGCACCGGCAATTTAGCATCGTCAGAAGTCTCAAACCACAAAATCTTGCCGGCGAATTTCCGGCGCATGAGCTCTTCCTGAATAATCCTACCCTTGTTGCCGACTAAAACCGCAACCGATGCTTTAATCAAATCTAGTTTTTCCGCCACTTGTTTGTGTCCGGAAATATTTTCCGAACCCAGCTCTTCCATGCCGCCCAAAACCGCGATCTTGCGGCTGTCTGAAATTTGATTGAGCACGTCGAGCGCGGCCAGAGTGGAAGCGGGCGCGGCGTTGTAGGTATCGTCAATGATCCAGGTTCGCTTGATCCCCTTGAGCAGTTTGAGCCTCCCCGCAGGCCCGCTGAAGTTTTTTAAGTTCAACGCCGCCTGCTCGAGGCTTAAGCCCATGGCAAGAGCAACGCTGACAGCGGCCATGGCCGCATAAACATTAGGCAAACCTAAGCTGCCCGGCAGCAAGCAAGGAACGGTTTTGCCGCGGTAATTTAAATCAAAGCTTAACCCCGAAGTTTCCGTTTTGCCGGTGACACTTACTCCGGATGCCATGAGATCACCCTTCGTCAGCCCGTATGAAATCTTATTGGTGGCGATTTTCGGAAGCTGTTTGGAAAGCTCGGGATTGTCGCAGTTCAAAACCACTGTTCCGTCGATCTCAAGGCCTTCGACAATGCTCATTTTTTCCGCGGATAAACTTTCGAAGTTCGGATATTTTTCCAGGTGGCTGATGCCGATGTCGGTGATCACGGCCACGTCGAGCTTTCCGATAATTGCCAGAAGACTCTTGATGTCGCCCGGCTTGTCAGCTCCCATTTCCAAAACAAGAATCTCGGGATAATCTTTTTGAAAAAGCGAAACGAACGATCTGAATATGATCGGGACCCACTTGAAAATATTTTTTCCCGGCGAGGAAAAGCCGAGGATCGTCAAAGGCAGCCCAAATTCATTATTGTAACTGCCAACATTGGCGCGGGTATTGAAGGAATTTTTAAGCACGCAAAGCACGGCCTCCTTGGTCGACGTTTTGCCTACGCTGCCGGTAATGCCAACAACCTTGGGTCTGAATCTTTTGACGGTTCGGCGCGCAAGCAAATTGAGGATCTTTACAACGAAGTGCTTCACTGTCTTTTGGGCGGGACCTGCAAATAATTAAGGATAAACGAAGCCAGGTCTCCGAAGGCCGGAGCCGCAGTCGATTCGGCGAACTTCACCCCTTTCGGACTGTCGATTCTGACGAGGGCGAGGAACTGCGGATCGTCTACGGGCCCGAAGCCGATGAAAGTCCCGATGTTCTTGTCCGGATCATATCCTGCCCGGTCCGTGTAAGGAACCTGGGCCGTTCCAGTTTTCCCGGCGATATAGTAGCCCTTAACCCCGGCTCGTTTGCCGTGACCGTTCTCAACCACGTCCACGAGCATTGCTGAGACCGTGGCTGCCGTCCTAGAAGTTAAAACCTGGTCCAAGGTCTTGGTTTGGACCGTTTCTTCGCTCTGGTCAGGATGAATGATCTTGTCGACTACGTGCGGTTCCACCATTTTACCCCCATTTGCAATGGCTGTATAGGCTTTTATCAATTGGATGGCCGTAGCCGTTATCCCCTGCCCGTACGAAGCAGTTCCGAAGAAAACGTCGCCTTTCCGGTTGAGGTTATCGATGTTGCCCTTGGTTTCTCCGGGAAGGTCGACCCCGGTCGGCTGGCCGAACCCGAACTTCTGAACGTAGCTTTTGAAAAGGTCCTGTCCGAGCTGCTGTTCGGCAAAAACCGCGCCCGTGTTGAGCGACAGATCCAAAACCTGAGTCATGGTTTGGATGCCGTGAGCAAGCTTGTCGGAGTTTTGAATCTTGTAATCATCGAGCTGGACAAAGCCCACGTCTTCATAGGTCGTTTCCGGAGTGACCTTGCCTTCGTTGATCGCCGCAGCCATGGTAAGCGGCTTGAACACGGAGCCGGGCTCGTAATCATTGGAAACAGTAGGATTGGAATAATACGAAACGTTTTCAACCTTGCCGTAATTATTGGGATCGAAATCGGGATAATTTGCCATGGCTAAAATTCGGCCGGTCTTGGGATCAACCACTACGACCGAACCGCTGGCCGCGGAATGGGCCTTAACCGCATCAGCGAGCACTTGCTGGGCCTTGAACTGAATGCCGGGATCAATGGTCAAAACAATGCTGTCGCCGTCGCGGGCGGGATTTAAATCGCGGGCCGCAAACGTGATCCACCTTCCGGCCAAATCCTTTTCCAAATCCAAGGTTCCCGGCGAGCCGGCCAGCCGATCTTCAAACTCCCCTTCAATGCCGTACTGTCCCACCCGCTGGTTATTTTTAAATCCTAAAAAACCCAGGACTTGGCTGGCGAGATTGTTCTCGGGGTAAAAACGGATCGTCTCGGGTTCGAGGGCGATCCCCGGCAATTTTTGGTCCGTGATTGCCTTTGACAGGTCTTCAGACAACTGCTTTTTGATGACAACGTAATTTTTGTTGGAACCGTTGAGCTTATCCAAAATATCCTGCTCCGGGAGTTCCAAAAGCCTGGCAAGCTTGGCTGCGGTGTTGGACTTGTCCTTGATGTCCTTGGGAACGGCGAAAACCAGGTTTTTGGTGATATTGGTCGCCACGAGGACGTTCTCGGTTCCGGTTTGGGAACTTAAGAAAATTTCGCCGCGTTTCGGAAGAATCGTCCGCTCGGATCCGTGCTGGCCGTCGGCCAAGGCCACGTAGTGGCTGCTGTTTGCGACTTGCAAATAGAACAGGCGCAGGCTGATGAGCCCGATAAACACAAAGACTACGGCCAGCAACAAAAAAATTCTTGTATTGGAAGAATTTTTTGTGGCCTTAGATTTTGCGTTCAAGACCCGTTTCATTGGAATACCTTACCTCATGGCGTAATTATCCGCGCCGATATAGTTGGCTTTCGACACCGGGACAAAGTTCTTGTTCTTGGCTTCCTGCTCTATCCTGGTGATGGATTTAAGGGAACTTGATGTGACTTCGAGCTGTTTGCGGTCAGCTTCCTGCTGCTTGATCTTGGTTTCCAGGGACCTGATGTTGTAGCCCTTGGTCCCCAGGGAATTGATCTGAAACAAATAAGTCATTCCGAGTGCGACGATACTGATTAGTATGGCCAGGTTCCAGGTCAAAGCTGAACTGCGCCTGGTATTCTTGTGGATTGCCGGTTGATTATGGATCGCAATTGAAAGATCTCGCATTTGCCGCCTTTAGTTTTAATGTTTGTTTGTGACCTTCTCAGCCACCCTTAGTTTTGCTGGTTTGCTTCTGGGATTTATATTTTGTTCTGATTCGCCGGCCGTGACCGGCTTTCTGGTGATTATCCTCATCTCGCTGGTCTTGCCGCAGACGCAAATCGGGAATTCTTTGGGGCAGACGCAGCCTTTGGATTTTTCCAGGAAGAACCGTTTGACCATGCGGTCCTCCAAAGAATGGAATGAAATGATGAGGAGCCGGCCGCCGGGGTTTAGAAATTCCAAGGCCTGAGGCAGAAACTCGGCAAGGTTATCAAGCTCGTGATTGACCTCGATACGCAGGGCCTGGAAGATCCTTCTGGCGGAATCATTCGCGCGGTGCCTGACCGGCTTGGGCAGGGCTTTTTCTATGAGACGAAAAACTTGGTCAGTACCAGTAATTGGAGATAGAGCGCGCTCCCGAACAATGTTGTGAGCGATTTTTTTGCTGAACGAATCTTCGCCATATTTGTAAAAAATCTCGGTAAGTTTTGTTTCCGGATAAGTGTTTAAGATGTCGGCAGCGGTAATTCCGGCAGAGCGGTCGAACCGCATGTCCAGCGGTCCTTTCCGCTGGAAGGAAAATCCGCGGGACGGGTCGTCCAACTGGATTGACGACAGGCCGAGGTCCAAGAGAATGGCGTCAGCCTTGTCGAAACCGGAATCTTGAGCGATTGGTTTTAATTTTGAATAATTTCCCGCCGCTAATTTGATCTTACCCAGACCATCTTGGACAAGCTTCTGTTTAAGCTTCTCCAAGGAGGCCTGGTCCCAATCAATCCCCAAGAACTTCGCTTTTGGAAATTTTGCCGCCGCCGCCATGATGTGCCCTCCCCCGCCGACAGTGGCGTCGATCATCAAAGAACCCGGCTTAAGGCAAAGGTTTTCCAAAACTTCATTTAAAAGAACAGGTGTGTGGCCTTCCATAAAAAACCAAAGTCGGAACGTTTTAGGTTCCGACGTTAAACTCCCAATTCAGACAAAGCTTCCGCGATCGAAGTGGATTCTTTTTCTGTCATGGCTTTGTAATTCTCCCAGGACTGCTCATCCCAGACTTCAATGCGATTGTACAAACCGGCAAGCACAACCTTCTTGCTTAAGCCTGCAAAAGTGCGAAGCGGTTCCGGGATCATCCCCCGGCCCTGCTTGTCGATCTCAAGCTCATAGGCTCCGGCCAACATCAATCGGGAAAACGCGCGGGAATTGGCTTGCGCCAAAGGAAGAGCAGCCAGCTTTACCGCCAGCTTGTCCCATTCCGCCTTGGTATAGATGAAAAGGCTCTTGTCCAAACCGCGGGTCACAACGGCTTTGCTGCCCAAAGCGGCCCGGAATTTGACGGGCACGGCAATGCGCCCCTTCTCATCCATGCTGATTCCATATTCCCCTATAAACATTGGTTTCCTTGGTGTTTTTTTCGCTTAAGTAACTGTTTTCCACTTTTCCCCACTTTTATCCACAAGCAACCATTTACAATCAATTATATGCCACTTCTATCCAAACCGTCAAAGCCCTTAAAGACCAAAATAAATAAGCTTAAATAGGACAAATTCCGCCTTTAACGTCAACTTTGCCCAAACTGTATCCACAGCTATTCGGGACAACAAAAAACCGCGTCCATAAGACAGCGGTAGCAGGCGCGGGGTGAATCCCCTTCTTCCTAGTGCCTGGTGAGCAAAAACTTGATCACTTGGGCAACACTGTTCCAGACATTTTTGAAGATCGGGACGGATGCCGGAAGCAGAACGACAAGCAGAATGATATAAATGAACTGCCGGCTTAAGACCTTGATCACGGCCCAGATTATGAGGACAGCCAAAATTGCCGAGACGGCCCACTGGATGTTGTGGGGGAAATAACCGATGAACTGATTATAGATCTCGTAGATTTGATCCATTTGAAAGGTCAGCGCTTACTGCTTTTGACCAGAGTCTTGTGCCTTAACCTGTCGGCGACGACGACCGGCTCGTTCTCGAGAACGTTCTTGACGAATCTGTCGTTCATGACCTTGCGGTATTCGAACTCGTGCGGCGTAAAGACCGTGTAGCTGATTTGGCGCTCGGCATAGCGCTCGGCAAGCTTTAAGAACCGGGAAAGTTTGGTGGGACTTACCTTGCCCACGAACAAAATGTCGGGTTCGATCCTCGGCTTTCCGGCAAACACTCCGGTCAAAGCGACATAGCGGCAATTGCCGACCGAAGAAGCGGCCTTGCACAGAAGGTCCTGAGGCAGGCGCTTGATCTTCCTGATAAGGCCGACCAGTTCCGGGTAAAGCGCGAAATGCCGGTCAACCTGATAGTAGCGGTTCTTGTCCTTGAAGTGCGTCAGCAAAAAACCCATTTTCGAAAGTTCCCGGATGGTTTGGGCCAGGACATGGGATGAGCATCTCGTCGATTCCTTCAGTTCGGTCAGGGAAAAGCTTCGGTTGGGATAAGCGAGCAGAAGGTTAACGAGCCGGCTTTTTGGTTTCGATGAAAGCAGTTGCGCTAGCATATGCCGATTATACCACACTCCCCCCTCTTTGTGAAAAGATAACCCCTCCGGTTGATTTTATGCTCTCAAAATCGTATAATGATACTGCAAATAATTTCACATTTTGGACACACAAATAAACCAAATCTATTTCCTCAACCCGGAATCAGGGAAAAATTCGCTGATCCTGTATGAGGAAAAAATCGGGAACAACCGCCTGTTCCTCTTGCTCGAACTTTCAGCCATCAAACGCAAAACCGAGGCGAACGAGCTGAAAAAAATCTCCGAAGTCATCCTTTCGTGCTTTCGGGAAAACCAAAAGCTGCCCGTTGTTTCCATGTTCGAGACAACGCTTTCAGAGATCAACAACAAGCTGGCTGAGACGGCATTCAAGGGAACCAAAACCTGGATCGGAAAATTTTCCGGTTTGGTCATGCTCATTACGGCCAAGGAACTGTTTCTGGCCAACTCAGGCAACACCGCCGCCTGGATAAGAAGAGACAGCGAACTGTCCGAGATCGTCGGCCCGGACAGGAAAACCGACCATCCGCTCAAAGTCTTCGTCAATTTCTTAAGCGGCCGAATCTCGCGCGGCGACCAAATTCTCATCACCACAAGCAACCTTTTTGATTTCGTGTCCGTGGATTTGCTTTCGACGATGCTTCAAAAGAAATCTCTGGCTTTGGTCTGCGAACAGGCTTCGCAGATCATTTCGGATTCGGCCGACCCGGACCAGGCCTTTGGCAGCTTTTTCTTAGGAATGGAAGATGAGCCGGAAAAGGCAACTCCTGCCGTTCTCCCTCCGGTCTACAACTACACCGAGCCCGAAATGGAACCGGAATCCGTCCTCCCCTCTCAGCCGCCCAAGAGCAGCCGCTTTGGCAGGTTCTTTTCGGTTTTGAACCTGGAAAATTACAAACTCAAAAAATTCAACTTCCATCTGCCTTCGTTTCAGGGATTCCCCTTGATGAGCCGCTTTAAGCGCTCAAGCATTGCCGAAAAATTCTTTCTGATCACGGCCGGTGTCCTCGTTGTCGTGTTTTTGGTCAATCTCGCCATCTGGGGCTCCCATTCCATTTCAAACAGGCGCGGAACCGAAAAGGTCAAACAATCGGAAAAGGTGACCTCGATTCTCAACGCCGCCGAATCGGCCATCATCCTGAAGAACGACGAAGAAGCGGCGAAGCTGCTTTCGGAAGGACAGACGGAAATAAATAAGCTTAAGGACCTCGATCAAGCCCAGGGCCTTGATGCCCAAAACCGCTTTGAAACTCTGTTCGCCAAAGTCAATCGCGTAACCGTGATCACCCAGCCGACAGTGGTCAATGACCTTAAATACAGCCCAAGCCTCATTGCCAAAGCCGGCAACGGCTATCTTCTGTCCAATGCCGACCCGGATACGCTGGCTTTCCTCGAAGGCCAGTTCAAGCCGCTGACAATGTTAAACTCCACTGACGGGGACATCAAAGGAATCGCCCACATTCCCGGCAGCGGGCACTGGGTTTTGACCAAGACCACGGTTTACCACGTCAATGAATCGCTGAAGCTGTTCGAAAACGTTTTGGAGCTTAAGGACGCTGACCTGGTCGGCATCAAATTTTTGTCCCCCGACCGGGTTTACCTGGCCGACAAAAAGGCCAACCAAATCTTGAAATACACGCTTAAGGCCGGGAAACTGACCAAGCCGCAGATGCTTTTAAAGTCCCCAGGCACGCTCGACGACATCAATGATTTCGGAATGGACACGGACGTTTATTTGCTGACCGCAAACGGAATTAAAAAATTCGTCAGCGGCAAGCAACAGGCTTTCCGAACCCAGACTTTAATCGATCCCCTGTCGAGCGCTTCGAACCTTATTGTCGGGAATTCCCTCTACGTGCTGGAACCGGCCAAAAAACGGCTGGTGCAGTTTTCCAAAAAGGGCGATCTGATCAATCAGATTTATTTCCCGAACACCAAATCGCTCTCCGGTTTTTACGTTGATGAGACCGCAAGAAAAATCGATCTTATTGATCAAAATCAGCTGCTTGAAGTCACCTTCTAGCTACGAACTAGTTTCGAACAAAAAACCGCCGGAATGCTTTCCGGCGGTTTTAAATTTCTTTGCTCTAATTGAAAGTGGATATGCTCGAGAAGTTAATGAGGTCAGGATTGATCGAGGACAGGATGATGTAGGAGCCCAGTAGAATGATCAGGCCTATAATCGCGGAATAAAGGTATTCCTTGCCCTTGCTGGCCTGGGCCGCGTTGCCGCGCGAAGTCATTACCAGGTAGCCGCCAACAATCATCATCAGGAGCGCTAACAAGCCGGAAGCACCCAAAGCCCAAATATACAGCTGGCTTATGGTCTGGCCGATGCTGGTCAGGTTGATGACTATATTTTGAACCGGCTGTTGGACCGCCTCAGGCAAAACCGGCGCTGGGCCGATAATGCTTCGCATCGCCGTGCCAACCACGCTGCGATAG
>JBLMZH010000047.1:0-4215 GCA_050258715.1 Acidobacteriaceae bacterium | reverse complement strand
TCAATTTTGGCCCGTTTTTATTCCAGCCGGCGGAATTTATGAAATTAGCCATTATTTTTTATTTAGCCAGCTGGTATGATAAGCGCCAGCAGCACCTTCACGACCTTTATTACGGATTCCTTCCGATATTGACCATTGTTCTTTTGGTTTCCGGACTGATCATTCTTCAGCCGGACTTTGGAACCATGTCAGTGCTTGTGGCCATTGCCGCCAGCATGTTCTTCATCGCCGGAACCAAGCTCAAGTATTTGTTTTCTCTGGCCGGGATTTCCGGACTCGTCATGTACATTCTGGTCAAAGCTGAACCGTACAGATTGTCTCGGATCACGACGTTTTTCGATCCCGGGCACGATGCCAAGGGAATTTCGTACCAGATCAATCAGGCTTTAATCGGCATCGGCTCCGGAGGATTGTGGGGCTTGGGCTTCGGGCAGTCGCGGCAGAAGTATAATTATCTGCCCGAGCCGATCGGCGATTCGATTTTTGCCATCATGTCCGAAGAGCTCGGTTTCATCAGAGTCAGCATCGTCCTGATTTTGTTTCTGTTTTTGGCCATCAGAGGTTTCCGCGTGGCCATGAAAGCGCCGGAGACTTTTGGCAAAATGGTGGCAGCTGGGATTACGTCCTGGCTTGTGTTCCAGGCCTTAATCAACATCGGCGGAATCATTGCGCTTATTCCTCTGACGGGGATTCCCTTGCCTTTCATTTCTTACGGTTCAACTGCCATGGTCATTAATTTGGCCGCGGTCGGCATCCTTTTAAACATTTCACGATATTCAAACAGTACCCGAAATGCCTGACAAGAAAAAACAAACTGATCCGAACAGCTTTGACTTCGAGATGGTTCGCAAGCCCAAAGCCAAACCTGTTATCAAGCACCGGCCAAAGCGGGAAGTTTTTTCGCATGAGATGAGGCTCTTGCCGAAGCTTGGTCCCGCTAAAACCATAAAATCCTCTTTACCGAAGACGAGGCCTGTTTTTCAGGTTATGCCCAGATTCTTCAAAGTTTCATTAAAGACGGCTGTACCTGCGTTCGCCGCCATTCTTTTGATCCTCGCGTTCGGATTTCATGCTTTAAACTTTTTGTTCACGGCCAACAGCGACAAGGGCCAGATTTTGGGAGCCGCCACGTCCGCGTATTCCGACCTGAAGCTGGCGCAACAAACCTTATCCAGCCGGGACTTCCAATCAGCCTCGGGCCTTTTTGCCTCCGCCACTGACAACCTTAACAAGGCCACGGAAAAACTAAACAGCTACGGTCCGTTGTCCTATTTTGTACCTCAAGCCAAACAGGCAAAACTGATCCTTCAGGGAGCTGGTTCCTTAGCTTCTGCCGGGACCAAACTTTCCTCGGCCCTGTCAGCTTTTTCGTCCGTAAAGATCGGACAAACCGGCGTGGCGGACGGAAATTTCAACGCCATGCTAAGTGCGAGCAAAGGCGAGCTTGAGGCAAGCCTGGTGCTTTTGAAGGATGCCCAGTCGAAATTTGCGCAGGTTAAAAATCCTCCGACTGGATATGCCGACCAATTCAATCAGGCCAGGGGCCAGGTCGACACTCTTGTTTCAGTCATTGAAAACCTGGTTTCGTTCGAAGATCTTTACCTGGACTTTTTCGGCTCTGACAAAACTTACCTTTTGGCTTTTCAAAATTACGACGAATTGAGGGCCACCGGCGGCTTTATGGGAACGATCGGGACCTTGCGGCTTATCAACGGAAAGATTTCTCGGCTGAACATCGAAAGCGTTTATAATTTTGACGGCAGTTATTACAAGCGAATTGCGGCTCCGGGTCCGTTCCAGCCGGATATCAAACTTTGGGGCCTGCGCGATTCCAACTGGTTTGCCGATTTTCCGACCAGTGCTCAAAAAATGGTTTCGATCTACGAGCAGGGGAGAGAAACGACAGACGGCGTCATTGCCGTAACGCCCAAAGTTTTTTCGGACTTGCTGACGCTGACCGGACCGATCTATCTTCCGGGCTACGAAACTACCCTCACGGCTGACAATTTTCAGGAAATGGTCCAGCAAAAAACTTCGGTTGACTACGATAAGACCTTAAATCAGCCAAAAAAATTTCTGGCAGACTTTGCTCCCTTGCTTATCGATAAGCTCATGCAGTTAAAGCAGGAGGACACTATCAAGCTCCTTCAGATCATCAACAACGATCTGTCCGAGAAGAACATACTGGTCTACAGCACTTCCGGGGTGATTCAAACCAAGGTTTCGGCCCTGGGTTTTTCCGGCGAAGTCCTTTCCGCCCCGGTCGATTATTTATACGTGGTGAATACCAATCTTGGGGGAACAAAAACCGACCTTGAAATGAAACAGCGGATTTCGCTCAATTCTTTTATCAATTTAAACGGCAAGGTGACAAATACTTTGACCATCGAAAGGCAAAACACTTCAGCCGAAGTAAACAAAAATTTTCTGAGAGTTCTTGTTCCCCTTGGGAGCAAGCTCTTGCAGACCCAAGGCCTGGACAATGTTCCGCAATTCAGTTCAGTGGCCGAAAATGCCGCCACTGATCCGGAACTTGCCGCCTGGGACAAAGGCAAGTCCGTAAATGCGGCCTACGTCCGGACTGAATCTGGCAAGACCGAATTTTCTGGTTGGATCGAAACCAAGGGCGGGGAAAGCAAAACCGTCACGTTCGCTTACGAGCTTCCGTATTCATTAGACTTCAGCTCGGTCAGCGGGACCGCACCCATGAGTTTGCTTTTGCAGCGCCAGCCGGGCAGTGAGCAGACGGAATTTACGGGAAAATGGTCATATCCCGGCCTGACCGTTCCTTGGAATTCTGGTAAACTCGAACAAGGTACAAATTCCGCTTCCTTTGCCAGCAATTTAAATCAGGACGGATTTTGGTCGGTCTTGCTTAAAAAATGACCCAGCCTCAACCCACTGAAAATTCCCAATATATCGGACGAGCGACCGTGATCATCGCGGTCTTTTCGATTTTGGCCAAAATTTTGGGACTGGCCAGGGACGCTATCTTTTCCCATCAATTCGGAACTTCTCCGATAATTGACGCGTATTTTGCCGCCTTTCGCATCCCGGATTTCGTGTTTAATCTCCTGATTTTGGGGACTTTTTCCGTAGCTTTTATCCCGGTTTTTTCCGAGTACCTACTGAAGAACAAAGAGACCGCGGAAAAATTGGCGTCCTCGATCTTAAACGTCACGCTTTTGATGATGGGAGCGCTTTGTTTGCTGGCCTTAATTTTCATTAATCCTTTGACTGCGCTGATTGCTCCGGGATTTGATCCTTACAGGCAGCATCTGACCAAGCTGTTCACGGAAGTATTTTTGCTTTCTCCAATCTTTTTAAGTTTGTCCGCGATTGTCTCGAGCATACTGAACACTTACAAAAAATTTACAGTCGTGGCCGCGGCCCCGGTTTTTTACAACCTGTCGATCATCTTCGGTATTTTGGTTTTATACCCGAAAATGGGGGATATTGGACTGGCCTTGGGCGTGGTGCTAGGAGCGCTTTTGCATTTTGTCATTCAGCTCCCGCAGCTGTTTAGAATGGGCTTTAAGTATTCATTCAAGATCGTGCATAAAGACAGCGGATTCAGAAAATTCTGGCGCTTGTATTGGCCGAGGATTTTTTCCATGGGAACGGGCCAGATTACGCTCATTATTGCCACGTTTTTCGGCTCTTACCTTTCCGCCGGCTCGCTTTCTGCCTTTTATTACGCCAATAACCTTCAAGCCGTGTTCTTAAGCGTGTTTGCCATTTCAGCAGCACTCGCGGTTTTCCCGCTTCTTTCGGACATGTTCAATATGAAGGATGAGCAAGGATTTAAGGACGTGATTGCCAGAACCTCGATCCAAATCCTCTTTTTTATCATCCCTCTTTCCGCCTTGATGCTCATCATGCGGGCCCAAATCGTCCGGTTAATCCTAGGGATCGGACAAAACACGAATTTCTCTTTTGCCGACACAAGATTGGTTTCGCTGACACTCGGACTGTTCTCAGTGTCACTATTTGCGCAGGCCCTAATTCCTCTTTTCAACCGGGCCTTTTACGCCATGCAAAATACGGTGGTGCCGGTCGTCATCGGCGTTATTACGATCGTTGTTAACGCCGGCGCGACTTATTATTTCGTCAAGTCATTCGGAATTCCTGGCATGGCCCTGGCTTTTTCACTGACAAGCATCATCAATCTTCTTATCCTCATGGCGGAGTTGCATTACAAGATCGGGAACATTC
>JBLMZH010000046.1:0-3637 GCA_050258715.1 Acidobacteriaceae bacterium | reverse complement strand
ACCCATTCAATCCTCGGGTCGCGCTTAAACCAGGTCAGTTGGCGCTTGGCAAAATGCCAGTTTTCGTTCTTGATCGCCTGAACCATTTCTTGGAAAGAAATTTTATTTTGAAGAAAAAGGGCGGCTTGCCGATAGTCCAAGCCGAATGATTCAAGCCGCTTAAAACTTATTCCATTGGCTTTAAGTTTTTTTACTTCCGCAACCATTCCCTGTTTCAGCCTTTGGTCAACGCGGGCATTGATCAGTTTTCGAAGCTTATTCAAATCACGCTTGACTCCGAGAATCAGAAGCTTGGACTTGTCGTGGTTTTGAAAGTTCGGAAATTTAAGCTCTGGCACTTTTCCGATTTTTTTGTTTATTTCAATGGCCCGAATCAGCCTGACCTTGTTTTTTCTGTCTATTGTCAGGGCGCGTTTTGGATCAAGTTTTTGAAGCATTTTGAAAAGCTGATCAGCAGATTTGGTTGAAAGTTTTTTTCGAAGCTTCAAGTCCGGTTTAACGACAGGAATATCAAGTCCATCAATTACGGAATAAATATAAAAAGCCGTTCCGCCGACAATGAAGGGGAGTTTGGCCTGGGCTTGAATTTGTCTGACAGCTTTGGCTGCTTGTTTTGAGAATTTTGCAACCGTATACTGCTGCTTCGGCAAAGCTACATCGAGCAAATGGTGTTTAACCATTCGCTGTTCCGTTTTGGTGATCTTGCCTGACCCAATGTCCATTCCTTTGTAAACCTGTCTTGAATCAGCGGAAATAACTTCGCCGTTAAATTTTTTTGCCAGCTTGATCCCCAAGCTCGATTTGCCGGAAGAGGTCGGGCCCAAAATGACGACCAGCTTATCGCTTGCCATGTTTGTTGCCGCTGGCCTTAATCAGCTTAAGTCCGGCGAATTTGCTGGTTTTCTTAAGATTTTGCCCGTGAACCGGCATTTTCGGGCGGTTTTTCAGGTCGCGCCTTTCAGCTTTTAGGTTGTGCTCCAGTTGTTTTTTCATATGCTTATTATAGCCTATATATTGACAACTCAAGCAATTTCCAGTATCCTTGGGTATCGTTTTGCAATCAAAAAGAGGAAATTTCAGCGACAAGGAGGTCGCGATGAAGAATCGGGTTTTCGCCAGCAGCGTGCTCAACGTCATCCTTTGGCTGGCTCTCGCCGGATTGGTTGTCTTCCTGATCGTCGGATGCAGCCACCACAAGAGCAGCAACCCTTTCTCTCCCACACCCGGGACAGGAGGGGCCCCGACCTCAAAGGTCTTTTTCGACTTCAAGGCCCGGACCGGCACCAGCTACGCGCTTGAAGTAGCGTCCGAAGATCTCAAGGACGCTCTGCAGCTGGAACGCGCCCTGGACGTCAAGGTCGAGTCCTGGAGCGGCGGCATGCTTTGCGCCATCGACTGGACCGGAGGACCGTTCACCCAGAACTGCGCCGGGCTGACGCAGCAGGCGGGAGCCAAGGACAAGTTCGCTTTCCCGAAGCTCTTCTCGGGCAACGGGAAGATCGATCTGTCGTTCCAGTACCAGCCCGGGATGCCCCCGAACTCTCCGATCGTCATCATTCGGGTCAGGCTCTTCGCCGAGAATTCGGAGACGAGCATGTCCGGCTGCGTCATTGACGACAACCGCCTCAAGTGCCCGTCACTTCCCCGCTGACTCAAGAACCATCGTCGCTACTGAAAACGCTTGCCTTTTCCTCGTAAGGATTGGCAAGCGTTTTATGTTAAGCTCTAAATTCTAATTTCTAAGTTCTAAACAATATTAAATTTAAATGTTCAAAATTCCAAACCTTTTTAATTTGAATTTTGGCAATTTGAATTTGTTTAGAATTTAGTATTTAGAGCTTAGGGTTTACAGACTCTTATCTTCGATCTCTTTCAAAATCTTCTTTGCGAATTCGTCCACTTCCATCGCGCCCAGATCTTTTTGGTTCCTGGCTCGGACGGCCACTGATCCAGCGGCGGCTTCTTTTTCTCCGATAACGAGCATGTATGGAGTTTTTTTCATTTCAGATTCGCGGATCTTTTTGCCGATGGATTCGTTGCGCACATCAATCTCGACTCTGACCCCCAAACCTTCGAGCTTGTCCATGACCTGCTGGGAATATTCCGCGACCTTTTCCGAGATCGGAAGGACCACGGCCTGAACAGGGGACAGCCAGACCGGAAAAGCCCCGCTGAATTGTTCGATCAAAACCGCCATGAACCTTTCAGCCGACCCGATAATGGCCCGATGAAGCATGACCGGACGTTTTTCCTTGCCGTCATTGTCGATATAGGTCAGTCCGAATCGCTCCGGCATAAAGTAATCGATCTGGACCGTGGACAGCTGCCATTCCCGGCCAAGAACGTCCGTGGCCAAAAGGTCCATCTTCGGCGCGTAAAAGGCGGCTTCGCCCGGCCCGTCAAAGTATTCGATCTTGTTGCGCTGCATGATTTTTTCCGCCCACTTTTCCACCCGGTCCCAAGTCTTGGGATCGCCAATGTACTTCTCAGGATGTTGCGGATCGCGGGTCGAAAGCCGGTAGCGGTATTTGAAACCGAAGGTTTCCATAACCTTTTTGGTCATGGCCAGCGCCGTGTCGACCTCTTCATCAACCTGGTCTTCCCGGCAAAAGATATGGCAGTCGTCCTGCGAAAATGACCTAACCCGCATCAACCCGCCCAGTTCACCCGGCTTTTCATCCCGATACAGCATGCTGAAATCGCTGTAGCGAAGCGGCAAGTCGCGGTAGCTGCGTTTTTGGCTGGCATAAATTTGAGTATGCTGCGGACAGTTCATGGGTTTGAGGAAGAACTCTTCTTTCGAATAGTTTGAGTCTACCCGGAACATATCATTTTTATATTTGGCGTAATGCCCGGAAATCTTGAACAGTTCGGATTTGACGATCTGCGGGGTCCAGACTTGGGTGTATCCCTTTTTTGTCTGCAGCTCCTCGATGTAGTTATTCAGCAATCTTCGGACCAAGGCACCCTTCGGAGTGAACAAAGGCAAGCCGCTGCCGACCAGGTCAGAAAAAGTGAACAGGTCCAGTTCGCGGCCCAATTTCCTGTGGTCGCGTTTTTTAGCTTCTTCCATTTTTTTGAGATAGTCCTCGAGCTCTTCCTTATTCTCGAATGCCACCCCGTAGATGCGCTGCATCTGCTCGTTTTCCTGCTTGCCTCTCCAGTAAGCGCCGGAAATTTTGTCGAGTTTGAAGCTTTCGGAATTTAGTTCGGAGGCGTCGGATACGTGGGGGCCGCGGCAAAGGTCGATGAATTTGCCTGTGCGGTAGACGGAAACTTTGTCGGTTTTGCCGCCAAGGTCAAGATCAGTCGCGAGCGACTCGTCGGTTTCGGCGATTTCCTTGGCTTTGGTCGTTCCGAATTTTTCCAAATCAGAAATGAGTTCAACCTTGAATTTCTGTCCGACCTTGTCGAAAAGCTCTTTGCCTTTCTTCAGATCAAGTTCTTCGCGCTCGAACTTGACCTTGGATTTGATCAGCTTGCGCATGGCTTTCTCAATGTCTTTGAGGTCCTTGGGTTCCAAGGGGCGGGGGAGCAGGAAGTCGTAGTAAAAACCGTTCTCGATGACCGGACCAACGCCCATTTGGGCGTCTGGAAATATTTCCTGGACCGCTGCGGCCATGACGTGCGCCAGGGA
>JBLMZH010000045.1:0-6964 GCA_050258715.1 Acidobacteriaceae bacterium | reverse complement strand
GTCGCATCCTGGACATCCAAGTTTGGCAGCAGGTAAAAATAAGCCATGTACGCTTCGGCCGCAGCCAAAGCGAACAGCAGGATGAAAAGCAAAACGCTGATTTTTACTCCTTTAATTCCCTTCATCTTTGACAATATATAATACCCCGTTTAATTTGGTCTTGATAATTCCCGTGCGCGGCGCTCGCGTTCCATTTTCGACGTTCGTTCCGCCCTGAACCTCCCCGACCAGCTCAACCTTCGAGATCTCGGTGAAGTACAAAAGATGCTCAAGGTACTGCATGTAATTGACAGTGCCCAGAAAGTCATTGGTCGCAGTCATTGTGTACGGGATCTCGTCAATCCCCTGCTTGCTCATAATGCTCTCTTTCGGCTTTTCCGCCGGCGTTGTCGTGGCTGCTGCTCCGACAGTTCCCTTGTTCAAATACGGATCAGTAATCGAAAGCTGATGCTGAGTATTAGTGGCCGCAGCGGCCGCTTCAATCTTTTCAATGGATTTGACCAAATCGTACTTGCCCACGAAGCTGTTGGCGATCCGCTCCTTCTGTGTGGCCTTGGACAAATCCGACTGGGCCGTCTTAAAAGCCAATATCTGCTGGTCCAAAGTCTTTGACTCGGACTTTTTGCTCCTTAATTCCTCGTTCATCTTATTGACCTTGTTCAGCGACGGTTTGATCACGTAAAAGCCGGCTGTCAGCGAGACGCCAAGTCCCAAAACAACGACGATAATGAGCTTAGTTAGCGGCTTCATTCTTTTTCATCTCCTCAGGCTTGAGGTAAAAAGTAAAGGCAAAGTCAGAGTCCTTGGCCCGTTCCAAATTCTTTAACGGAAAATTAATATCCTTGAACATCGGCGATTTTTTGACCGCGGCGTAGAAAAGCATGGCGCTGTCGCGGGTCTTGGCTCTTCCCGCAATGTCAATGCGGTTGGCAGCGCGGTCCAGAGTGATCGAGTCGACCTCAATGTCATTCGGCATTATCTTGGCAATCTCAATGAGCACGACCGACCAGTAATAATGCTGGTTCTCGAAAGTTTTAAGGTTGGAAATACTCTTGTTTAACGCCTTAACGCGGTTCTCCAGATCCTTGGTGTTGGAAGAGGACAAGGTCGCCTTCTGCTCATTTATCGTTTTGTCAGTGCTCGAAATTTCTGACTGCAAGTAAAATATGGTGCCCAAAGAAAGGAGGAAGAACAAAGCCATCAAAAGCAGGGCCCTGACCCAAAAGGCCAGCATTTGCCTGCCGATAACATCGAGCATCAGCTCGCGGGATACCGGTTTGGGGAGAAGGTTAATTGATTTCATATTGCGTTCCCCTTAATGCCAATCCGATGGCGGTGGTATACTCAAGCCCGTCTTCCTTGGACATCGGCAAATTTTTCATGCTGCTTTCGGTGCAGACGTTGGTCCAGGGATTGCCGAGCGCGACGCGGCCAAGCGGCTTGCCCGCGCCCAAATTCAGCCGGGCCGAAATGTAATCAACCACGCCCGCAAGCTTGGCGGTTCCGCCCGAAAGGTAGACTTTGGTGATCTGCTTGTCAAAAGAAGTGTGGTCGTTGTAAAAGCGAACGACATTTTTTATCTCGTCCACTATGTTGTCCAAAATGGGAAGCATGGCCTGGCGAACGTTCCCGTACTTGCTCTCGCCGATAAGCCCGGCCTCGCGCTTGATCTTTTCCGCCTCCCCGGCCGAAATGCCGAGGTTCCTAGCAATGCTTTCGGTGAAGGCGTTGCCCGCAATCGGAATGCTTGAAGTGTATTCCAACAGCCCGTTATACACGACAATGATGAAACTTGTTTGCGCTACCGACATATCGAGAATAAGCACGGCTTCGTTCTGATCGTCCTTGCCGATGAGCGCGCGCCCCGAAGCCTGCGACTCAAGTTCCAAAGCCACGGGAGACAAGCCGGCCATCTTGATGCTTTCCACCAGCGAATCAACGTAATCCCTGGGCGTGGCCGTAACCAAAACGTGGGAATTTTCCTTGTCCTGCTTGATGACCTGCCAGTCCAGATAGACCTGATCGATAGGCACGGGAATATCCTGTTCCAATTCCCAAGGGATAGAGCCTTCCAGTTCGGAATCGCTCATCCTGGGCAATTTGAGAATGCGGACGAACGACTTGGCTTCCGGCACGTTGGCAACGACATATTTGGTGTTGACATGCCGGGCCATGGCCACCGCGCGCTGAATGGCTTCCGCGAGCTTGTCCTCATGCGCGATCAAATGATTGACGATGATGTTGCTGGCAATCCCGGAATTGGCATAAGCCACGGGAAAAAACCCGTCCTTTCTTGGATCGAGCTGCATGACCTTGATCGAAATGTCGGAAACATCAAGGCCGAAAGCCTTTATTTTTTTTTCTGAAAACAACCTTATCATCGAATTTTTGTTTCTTCAGGAAAATTTGTACTTATATTATACCACGAATCGCCTAAAAGAACAATTTGAACGAAATTTATTTTATCAGCTGCCAGCTGCGGTCGAGCATTTCCCATCCCCCGCCCGGCCCCGACGTAAACAAAGTGTTGGCAAGCCCGCTTTCATAACTGATGCTGACGTTGTTGTTTAAGCGAAGCTTGTACCCGGTGATTTCCTTGAGCGCGGCAAAATTATTGACCTCGATCAATCCGTCGCCCGCGTAAAGAATGGCTGCCGTGCCCGAGTTGGAAGTCTTAATCGCGATGTTTGATGTCCCGGCGTGCTCCGAAAGCAGCATCATATAGCTGCCTTCCGCTCCCGACCCCAGGATCCGAACCGAGTTCGTGACTTCAATGTAGCCGTCGGAGGTGTTGCCCCTGGTTCCAGCAATCAAAAGGCCGCTTAAACCGCCGTAATTGGGATCAAGCCTTACGACCGCGCTGTTGTTTAAGATTATGCGGCCTGTAACCCAGATCGTTCCCTGAACCACCAGCTCAGCGGTGTTGGTCAATACCAAATCTCCCGTGATCTTCTTGGGGCCCAAGGTCCTGGTTCCTGACGAATAGCTTAAAGTTCCGATCGTACCGCCGGCAGCGGCGTCCGTTTCCCAGGTGTCGATTTGGTCGTAGCTTATGGGGAGCGGAATTGGCGTCGGGTCCGGCGGGATGCTGTCATTGGGAGTAAATTGCGATCCGCTGATGCTGCAGCCGGAATTCGTGTCAAACGCGGCACTCCCCCCGACCGTGCACGGCCCGACCATTTGAGAAACCGAAGCGTCGCCCGCGACATCCGTCCGGGTCATGGTAAAATGATCGGCTCTTCCCGCGACCGTGGAATTTTCAATCGAATGCGAGTAGCTGCTGCCAAGCACTGTCATGTTCGAGATCTTTCCCGTTGGCCCGGCCGCAATCGCGGTTCCCTGAATGCTGGCGGGGTTCTGTCCGATAATATCGCCGTTCGAATAAACATTGCCCAAAACCGCGGACGACCCGCTCATCTCAAGGCCCCCGGCCCCGACCTGCACGCCATAATTGAATCCTAAGTTCGTGGTTCCAATTACGACCGTGACCTGAACCGTGCGCTTGGTCTTAGGATTAGCGGCATTCGGAATAAAAGCCTCGGATTTGATGAGCTTGCTGTTGGAACTTAAATTGGAAATCGTGATGTTGTAAGTGCCTGGTCCAAAGGCCGTGTTGCTTTCGCCCGCATACCCTATCTGGTTGTTCATTTTCCAGATGGTGCGCTCAATGCCCGCTTCAGCCAGATTTAACGCCTGAATGTTCAGGATAGCAGTGCGGTGCGACCTGGTTTGAATTCCGGCGTACTCAATTAAGGCTGAGATCATCATCAAAACAATGAGACTGAAGATCATCCCAAAGATTATGATCTGGCCTGACTGCAAATTTTTTTTGTCTGGCTTAGTTATCACAATATTTTTCGGGCCTCAAAACGAATTTAATGGTTCCTTAGCCTGGCCCTTGAAGTGGCAGTCAGGCTGCGGGCCTGATAGTGGTTGTCGTGAAAAACCGAAAGCTCGGTTGCGACCTCGGAAATTTGATCGAATTCGGAACTGTTATACGTAAAGACGAGGTTGGTTACACCGTTAGCAAGCGACCTTTCCTGCGCCACGCGGTTGCTCGTCGGATCAGGAACGATCGTTCTCATCAGCGAACTGCCATCAAGCCTAAAAATAACATGGTCATAGGTTCCGGGAATAAGCTGGTTAGCGGGATTGATGGACTGGATTTTAAGAATCAATGTATTGGTGCCTGCCGTATAAATATCAAAGTCCGGGACCACTTCCATTGCCGCCCTGACCTGATTGTCGATTTCGTCCAAGGAGGCTCTGGTTTCCTGCTGAACCTGAAGCTCGGAATATTCGATCTGATACATCCGGTATTGGCCGATGATCAGGTCGACGATAACGATGGAAAGCAAACCCAGAATGGCCGTCACCACCACTGTCTCGATCAAAGTAAACCCGCGGCTTTTAAAAGGCGCCTTAAAAATCCTCATGGATTGATCCCCCCGCTTCCGGCCACGCTTTTCAGCTGAATTTGCCTGGCCCGGCCGTCGTTCCAGCTGACAGTCACGGTCAGCTCCTTAAGCCCGGTAAAAACCCCGTGATTGGTAACGGTAAAATCACCAGAGGAAGAAGGAATGTTGGCCAGCATCGGGTCAGTGATCGTCCCCGAAGCCGGAAGAGCCGTGACATTTTGCTCCCTGAGCTCTTCCATCTGCTTGTTGGCGATGTGGTAGGCGTAATTCTCATTCCTTAAGCGCTTGCTCATGGTCAAAGTGTTCACCGCGGCGCCGTAAAGGACGAGCATGGACGCGATCAAAAACAGCAAAATCAGAACTTCGATCAGGGAAGTCCCTTCCTGCTTTCCGATTTTTGTTCTGATTTGCATTAGCAAAATATTTTTTAGCCGATGCTTTGGGTTATGCTGTAAATTGGCGTGATCAAGCCGACGGCCAGGAAGCCGACGGCAACGCCGACAATGCACATAATCATCGGCTCGATTATCGACGACAGGTTTTTCATCTTCAAATCAACTTCGCTCTCATAGAATTCTGCGACCTGGGCCAGAACGGTGTCGGTCGTCCCTGATTCCTCCCCCACTTCCATCATTTGGACGACCAGGCTGCTGAAAAGTTTCGGATGTTTTTTAAATCCCGAGGCCAACGGCGAGCCGACGCGCACTTTGGACGCCGCTTTCTTGATGGCTTCCTTAAAATAAATGTTGCCCACGACGTCGGCCGAAGCTTCCAATGCGTCGACTATCGGCATGCCGCTTTTTAAAAGAGAAGAAAGCACGCGCACAAACCGGGCAGTGTTGATCTTGATGACGATATCCGAGAATACCGGGAAATAAAGCACGGCCTTATGCACCACAACCTTGCCCGACGGCGTCTTGCGCCACCACCAAAATCCGGCGATCGAAAGCAGGAACAGCGGAATGATCAGCACCCCGTACTTGGCGAATACGTCGACGATGGCGATGATGACTCTCGTCACCAGCGGCAGCTTGACGTCAAAATCCTTGAAGGTTTCCGTCAGTTTCGGCAAAACGAACGTGAACATCAAAAACCCGACAATGACCAAGGCGAAAGCCACGATGATCGGATAAGTCAGAGCACCCTTGGCTTTGGACATCATGTCGTAATCGCGCTGCATCTGCTCCGAAAGATATTTGAGGTCCGCCTCCAGGTTGCCTGACGATTCTCCGACCCTGACCATGCTCACGAAGATCGCGGAAAAAACGTCGGGATATTTGCCCAAGGCATCGGCCAGCGAAGTTCCGGATTCGACCTGCTTGGTAATGTCAGCGATGATGCCTGAGAATTTTTTGTTCGAAGCCTGCTCGGAAAGAATGCCCAAGGCGCGGGAAACCGGCAGCCCGGACTTGATCATGACCCCGAGGTTCTTCAAAAAAGTGATCTTGTCGATGAGCTTCACGCCGCCGAAATTCGAAACCTTTTTTTTGAAATTAAAGCCTGAAGCGACCGGCTTGATTGAAGTCGGAATCATGCCCTTGGCGCGCAAAATTTCAGCCACTGCCCGCAAATTGGCGGCATTGACCGTATTTTTTTCCGTGGTCCCCTCCTGGGTCCTGGCAACGTATGTAAAATCAGGCATGAGTAATAAATTGAAGATTTAAAATTAAAGATTGAAGATTAATTGAAGATTGAAAATTGAAATATTTAATTAATAATTTTCAATAAATTTTTAATTTTCAATCTTTAATCTTCAATTATTCCTTGCTTACCCTCAATATCTCTTCAATCGTCGTGAATCCCTGCAGGGCTTTGATGAACCCGTCCTGCCACATCAAAACCATTCCCTGGTCGCAGGCTTTGTCCTGGATCTGGCTAGTCGGCGCGTGTTTTAAGATCAAATCTTGGATTTCGGGTGTAACTTCCAGCACCTCAAAAATCCCTTTTCGGCCGCGGTACCCGGTGTTGGAACATTTTTCGCAGCCCGCGCCCTTGAAGAACTTCAGTTCCGTCAGGCTCGTCACGCGCTTGTCAATGAACTTCTCGCGCTTTAAAACCTCGAGCAAATGCTCGACGTTAAAATCTTTTTTGAGCGTCTCTTCAAATTCCGCGTCGATCCTGGATTCTTCTCGGCAATCAGGGCAGATCGAGCGGGTCAGGCGCTGCCCGACCACGGCGTTAACGGTTGACGCGATCAAATACGGCTCGACTCCGATGTCCAAAAGCCTGGGCAGGGCACCGGCCGCGTTGTTGGTGTGCAGGGTCGCAACCACGATGTGGCCGGTCAATGCGGCGTGCACGGCTTCTTCCGCGGTTTCCTGGTCGCGAATTTCCCCGATCATAATGGCATTCGGATCTTGCCGTAAAAGCGCTCTTAATCCGACGGCAAAGGTCAGGCCGATCTTGGGATTGACCTGCATCTGATTGATCCCGGGAATGCGGTATTCGATCGGATCTTCAATGGTCGAAATATTTATGCTCTTGGTGTTCAAAATCGAAAGCACGGCGTACAAAGTCGTGGATTTTCCGCTGCCAGTAGGGCCGGT
>JBLMZH010000044.1:0-5562 GCA_050258715.1 Acidobacteriaceae bacterium | reverse complement strand
CCCTTGACACTTAATTGCTTGGGGTATATATTTTCCCGTCAAGCTGATCAAAGGCTTGGCTTTAGGTCTAAAAATCCCACCATAGAAAGGGGGTGAATTTAAATGAAAAAGATCTTTCCAGTTTTAGGAGTTGTCGTGTTGGCCGGTGTTCTGGCCATGACTGCTTCTCCGTTCGGTTCACAGGCCGCTTCCGGCAATGGCGCTCCTTCCGGAGCTCATTACAACCTGAACATCATTGGTGTTCAGAACCCGAAGACCGCTGACATGACCGATTCAACCGGGCATGTGATTTTCGTCCCGCTTATTGGTAAGACGAGGATTATGCTTACTCAGGGCGAATACCAGGTATTGGATGCAAATGGAACCGACGGCAAAGCCGCCTTCCAGCTTCCCAATCCTGACCCTACCAATAGCGGTACCACAACCTACTCGGTTTATGTCCGCACCCTGGGCAAGCCAGGTGGTCAAGCAAGTATGAATACTTGTGCGACAACTACCGTTGTGAACCCTGATACCGGACTCACTGAAGAAATTTGTTCAGTAGGTGTGCTCAAAATGGAGCGAACTGCCGGTAAATCATCTTTCCAGGATGTCAGCAAATACCTCCTTTACATCTATGCTGATGTTGACTTTGACGGAGTTCAAGAAAGAGTGCCTTTGTTTGATGCAAGTCTTCAGGATTATTTCTGGAGCTACGACAATCAAGGCATGAAGCATATACAATTGCGCTTTTACCCCATCCCCACTACTGTTCCCGCTACAATGTAATGGGACAGAACAAATTGAAATAAAAAACAATCCAAGCTTAATGATAGTAAAAGGCGCGCCATCCCATAGGTGCGTCTTTTATAATTGAAAATTGAAAATGAAAAAATTGAAGATTTATTAATAATCTTCAATTCGTAATTTTCAATAAATTTTCAATCTTCAATTTTTAATCTTCAATTATTTGATTATGCTTCCTGCATAAAAGACAAAGCAGTTAATTTTTGATAAACATGCCTGGTTCGCGTGATTAAACAAAGGACAAATACCGATGAAAATCGCTCAAATCGCCCCAATTGCGGAAAGGGTCCCGCCCAAGAAATACGGGGGCACTGAACGGGTCATTTACGCCCTAACCGAAGCCTTGGTCAAAAAAGGGCACAAGGTCACGCTCTTTGCTTCCGGAGATTCGGTCAGCTCCGCGCGCCTGATCTCAGTGGTTCCAAAGTCGCTGCGCGAATTCCGTTTCCCCGACATTTATGGCAGCAACCTCTACAGCCTCATGAACGGCGGCTTGGCCTATTCCATGAACGAGAAGTTCGACATTATTCACGATCACAATCCCGGACTCAATCTGCCAATGGCCAGTCTTTCAAGGACTCCGGTGGTCACAACCTGGCACGGACCGTTTTCTCCGCTGACCGCCCGCTATTTCAAAACCTTTGACAAGGTTCCGGTAGTCGCGATTTCCAAAAGCCAGAAGGCCTCGGCTCCGGGCGTCAATTTTGCCGCCACGGTCTATAACGGATTGGACATGGAACATTATCCCTTCTCGGACCAGCCGGACAAGTATTTGCTTTACGTCGGCCGCATTGATCCGGAAAAGGGAACGCACATTGCTATTGAGCTGGCAGTCAAACTTAAAATTAAATTGGTTATCGCGGCCAAGCTCGACCGGGACGTTTTGCACATTGCCGATTATTTTAAGAAGGAGGTCGAACCGAGGCTTAGGCGCCATTCCGATCTGGTTAAATGGATCGGCGAGGTTGACGAAGGGGAGCGTAACGAATTGATGAAAAAGGCTCTGTGTCTCCTGCACCCTATTACCTGGCCGGAGCCGTTCGGTCTGACCATGATCGAAGCCATGGCCTGCGGCTGTCCTGTGGTTGCGCTGGGACTAGGCTCCGTATCGGAGGTTGTCATCAACGGGAAAACAGGATTTGTGGCTTCTGATTTTACAGGACTCGCAGAAGGTGTTAAAAAGATAGGGAAGATCAGCCGCTCGGCTTGCCGCGAATACTCGCTTAAGAATTTCAATTCTTCGCGAATGGCGGAAGGTTACGAAACGGTCTACTACAACATCATTCAAGAAAGACGCAGAAACACCAATCCATGGACAAGCAACCATCAAACAAAAACGATTTTTGGAACCTTGGGCTTAACACCATCAAGCAGCTAGAGAGCGATCAGGGCATCATGGCCTCATCGCGCGACGAAAGGTTCGGCTGCGTGTTCGGCCGCGACACCCTCATAACCTGCCTCAAGCTGCTAAGGGCATACAAACGAAGCAAGGACCCCGAGATTTTAAGGCTCGTCAGAAAGGCCTTGATTAATCTTGCCCAGTTTCAGGGCAAGGAAGAGAACATTGAGAGCGGGGAGCAGCCGGGCAAATGCATCCACGAGCTTCGAAAGGACAGGTATGAGCATTTGACGAAGGAGCCAGCCAGGCCGTGGTTTTTGTACAAGGACCTGGTGTTTCGCAATTACGACAGCGTTGACGCCACGCCGCTTTTGCTCATCGCGTTTTACCGCTATTGGCAGGCTTCCAACGACGGAGAATTTTTGACGCAATTCATGTCCAATATCCACGACGCCATCGGCTGGGTGTTCAACTACGGCGACAGCAACGGAGACGGTTTCGTCGATTACGAACTTTCCCCGAAGCGCGTTCACGGCGGATTGATCACGCAAAACTGGATGGACAGCATGGAGTCCGTGTTCCATGAGACTGAGGGCGTTTTGAAATATCCGATGGCGCCGGTCGAAGTCCAAGCCTACGTCTATTTCGGATTCAGGCTTTGGGCTGACTATTTCAAAAATTACGAGCCGGCTTTGGCCGAGAAGCTCAACAATCACGCTGACGAACTGAAGCGGAGGTTCAACGAAAAGTTTTTGTGCCAGGATCCCGAAGGCAATTTTTATTTGGCCTGGAAACTGGACGGGGACGGCAATCAGTTCAAATCAGTGAGGTCGAGCATGGGGCATTGCCTTTGGGCTTCGATGAATTTGGCTGAGGACGGAAGGGTGGATTGCATCGTCTACCAGGAACACATTCCGGCCATTGTTAAACGCCTGATGATGCCCGACATGTTCGAGCCCGAAGCGGGGATCAGGACCTTGAGCAAATTTTCCCGCAACTTCAAACCCAACAGCTATCACAACGGTTCCATCTGGCCGCACGACAACGGCATGATCGCCGAAGGCTTCGAGATCTTGGGCTTTCAGCAAGAGGCGGATAAAGTGAAAAAAGCTGTGCTTAACGCCATCGCTCATTTCGGCTCGCCCATGGAGCTTTATGTTTATATCGACGGGCAATTTTCGGATTATTGCTCGTCCGCCGGCAAGATCGCTTGCCGCTACCAGGCTTGGACCGCGGCTTCGCTGCTTGATTTTGCCAGTTCTTAAGCTTGCTTGATATTGTTTTCTTTCCTTGTTGCTTTGAAAAAGCGGCGTTTTTTTGGTAAAATAAAGAAAAGGTTTAAATCCCAATGAAACAAATCACAATTATCGGCGCTGGCGAACTGGGAACTGCTCTGGGCGAAGTGCTAAAACCGGAGAATCGGGTCTTTTGGCACGATAAGAATAAGAAACTCGCTCTGGAACAGCCTGCTCTGGATGAGATATTGCCGGCTTCGGATATTGTGTTTCTTTGCGTGCCTTCTCCGGCTCTGGCCGGCGTTATCAATGAGATTAAGAAAACGATTTCAAAAAATGCGCTGGTAGTAAGCCTGACCAAAGGAATGGAACCGGATGGCAAAACGCCGTTCGATCTGCTGACGGAAAATTTTTCTACAAACAGGTTTGGGTTGCTTTCCGGGCCCATGCTGGCCGAAGAGCTGGTCAGTAATCGCGCCGTCGGAGTGTTCGCATCCAAAAGCCAATTTTCTTTTCACCGGCTAACACTGGCTTTTTCCGGGACAGGAATCCGGCTGGAACATTCGTTTGATTTGACCGGCGTTGAAGCCTGCTCGATCTTAAAAAATATTTACGCCATCGGGTTTGGGATCGCGGAAAGCCTGGGCTGGGGCATGAATATCAGGAGCTGGCTTTTAAGCCAGGTTTTAGGCGAGATGGTTTTGGCAGTTGATGCGCTTGGCGGCCGGCACGCGACCGTGTTCGGTCCGGCGGGCGTGGGCGATCTTTTGGCCACAGGATTTTCGGAATGCTCATTAAACCACCGGGTCGGCAAGGAACTGGGAAGCTTGGGTTCGACGAACATGGAGAGCGAAGGCTTGTCGTCGATCGCTCCCATGTGGCGCAAGCTTCGCGCTCTGCAGAAAAAGTTACCCGTCTTAAGCCTTTTGCATGAAGTGATTGCTGGCAAACAGCGGCCTGAATTGGTCTTTACCCGATTCGTTAAATCGTTCCCGAAAATGTGATAAAATTATTTTGCCATGGAAGAACTTAAGGACCAAAATCCAAAGCCTGTTGAAAACAGCGAAACGCCAAAAGCGCCGGACCAAAATTCCGAGCCTTTTGATCCGCCCGAAATCAATTACGAAATCAATCAAAAACCTTCAACTGAAGGGGACGCCGCGCACCCTGACATGGAAGCCTTGGAAGACGAGTTTAAGAAGCGGCCGCATTTCGAGGTCAGTCCAAATTTTTTCGACCCCGACAAAATTTTTTTTGACAAGAATTATCTCGGGACAAAAGCTGCCAAATCCGACAACTTCATGAAAAAGCAGCTGGTGCCGCGGTGGGCCGGATATTTTACGGCGGCCTTGATTGCGATCATTCTTTTGCTTATGGCCGGATACTATTGGGTCATGGGAAATCAGGCAGTGAAGGACGCGGAGAGTCAGGCCAAGGTCAGCCAGCTTGAAAGCCAGATCAAGAGCCTTGAAGGCAAGATCAAGTCAGTCACGACCGGCCAGGAAGAAAACCAGGTTTCGATCAACGAGCTCAAGAACCGGCAAGAGGTCAGGCAAAAATCCCAGGATGATCTTTTGACCAATGCCGTGTCAAAAGTTTCGCCATCGGTGGTCTCGATCGTGGTTTCCAAAGATGTGCCAAAGCTTGAGGTCGTTTATCAAAATCCCTTTGGCAACGATCCGTTTTTCAAGGATTTTGGCGTTCAAATTCCGGTTTATCAGCAGAAAGGCACGGTCAGGCAGAAAGTGGGCGCAGGAACCGGGTTCCTTATCAGTTCTGACGGCTATATTATGACCAACAGGCACGTTGTCTACGATACAGCCGCCTCATACACGGTTTTGCTCTCCGATGGCACTCAAAAGGAAGCAACTGTGGTTTATCGGGACGACAAGTTCGACGTAGCCATTGTGAAGATCGCGGGCAAGGGTTTCAAGCCGGCAGCCTTCGGCAATTCGGACAGTCTCAAACTTGGACAGACTGTTGTGGCCATTGGCAATGCTTTGGGTGAATATGACAATTCAGTTTCCGTCGGAATTATTTCCGGGCTGAACAGATCCATCACCGCCAGCAGTCCGTCAGGTTCGGAAGAACTTTCGGGAGTGATCCAAACCGACGCCAGCATCAATCCCGGAAATTCCGGAGGGCCGTTGATCAATTTGTCCGGAGAGGTGGTTGGCATCAATGTTGCAACCGTCATGGGTT
>JBLMZH010000043.1:0-3769 GCA_050258715.1 Acidobacteriaceae bacterium | reverse complement strand
CCCTTCGGGTTTCGGCAAAAGCACCTTGTGAGACAAGTTGATGCGGCCCATGTGGTCGATCTCCATGATCTTCACCGGCAACTCATCGCCGATCTTAACGACGTCTTCCACCCGCCCGACGCGGCTCCAAGCAAGCTCGGAAATGTGGCAAAGGCCGTCGTGCCCGGGAGTCAGCTCAACAAAAGCGCCGAAGTCCATGATGCGGTTGACCTTTCCGTGAGTGAACACTTCTCCAACCTTGAACTCGCGGGTTAAGTCATGGATCCATTCCAAAGCTTTTTTCGAAGCAGCAGCATCATTGGAAGTCACCATGACCAAGCCTGAATCTTCGATGTCAATTTGCACGCCGGTTTCGGCAATGATCTTGTTGATGACCTTGCCGCCGGTGCCGATGACATCGCGGATCTTTTCAGGATTGATCTGCAAGGTCGTGATGCGCGGAGCGTAAGGAGACATCTCGGGGCGCGGCGCTGAGATCACTTGTTTCATCACGCTTAAGATGTGCATGCGTCCGTCGCGCGCCTGGGCCAGGGCCTGTTCCAATATTTCGATGGTCAATCCCTTGGCTTTGTTGTCCATCTGCATGGCCGTAATGCCCTTTTCCGAACCGGTAACCTTAAAGTCCATGTCGCCGTAAGCATCTTCAATGCCTTGAATGTCGGTTAAGACCTTGAACTTCTTCGTTTCTTGGTCAAAGATCAAACCCATGGCCACGCCGCCGATCATTTCCGTGATCGGAACGCCTGCGTCCATCAGGGCCAAAGTCGAACCGCAAGTCGAAGCCATGCTGGTTGAGCCGTTTGAGCCCAAAGCTTCCGAAACCAGGCGCATGGTGTAAGGAAACTTTTCCTTGTCCTGCGGGATGACCGGTTCAATGGCGCGCTCAGCCAAAGCACCGTGTCCGATTTCGCGTCGGCCCGGGCCTCTCATTGGCGCAACTTCGCCCACTGAATAGCCCGGAAAATTATAGTGATGAATGTAGCGCTTGGTGGTTTCCTGAAAATCTTCCATGCCGTCCAGAATTTGAGCGTCGCCTTGAGAACCCAAAGTGACCGTGGTCAGAATTTGGGTTTCGCCGCGGTTGAACAAAGCTGATCCGTGCGTGCGGGGCAAAACTCCGACTTGGCAGGAAACTTCGCGGGTGACGTTTAAGGGCCTCAGATCGACGCGCTTTTCGCTCTCAAGAATATTGGCTCGAAGCACTTTTTTGACCAGCTTCTCGAAACAAAGTTCCGATTGCTGTTCGATCTTAACCTCGGGCTTGTCCTTGTATTTTTCAGCCAGGGTTTCAAAAACTTCCTTCTTGATGGCTTTAATGCGACTTTCCCGCTCAGTTTTATCGAACTTGCCGTACATCTGGTCATTCAGTTTGTCGTAGGCCAAAGCCTTCATCTCGGCGAAAATATCGTCCTGAGGCAGAATGTACGAAGCTTCGGTCTTCGGCTGGGCAACCTGATCGATCAGCTGTTTCTGGATGGCAACAAGTTCTTTAAGGTGGGGAACTGCAAATTTGATGGCTTCGATGATGTCCTGCTCAGTCACTTGCCTTGCCCCGGCTTCCACCATCATAACGTTGTCAGCTGTTCCGGTTACAACCAAGTCCAAATCCCCGGCCTTGCGCTGATCGTAGGACGGATTGACGATAAACTCGTTGTTTAAGCGGCCGATGCGGACCGCGGCCACCGGCCCCCCGAATGGAATACTGGAAAGGCAAAGCGCGGTGGAAGCGGCATTTATCGCCATTATGTCAGGATCATTGACCTCATCCAGCGATAAAGTGGTCGCCACTACCTGGACATCATTGCGCATGCCGTCCGGAAAAAGCGGACGAATGCTGCGGTCAATTAAGCGCCCGGAAAGCACGGCTTCGTCAGTGGCCTTGCCCTCGCGCTTAATAAACCTCGAGCCCTTGATCTTGCCCGCGGCATAAAGCCTCTCTTCGTAGTCGACCAAAAGCGGGAAGTAAGACATTCCTTCCCTGACCTTGTCGCTCATTACAGCGGTCACTAAAACCACGGTCTCGCCAAGAGTGGCCAGAACCGCGCCGTTGGCCTGTTTGGCCAACATGCCGGTTTCCAGGGAAAAAGTTTTCCCGGCAACCGAACCTTCTGCCTTAGCAGTCTTCATTTGATTCCTTTTGTTTCCCGCAAGGCAGCCTACAGAAGTCGTACCAAGTCCGGATGATCTAAACTTTGGATCCGAAACTGATACCGCCTCTGTTCGCCCGCTAAAAACGGACGCTGGCGTCTTGTTGGGAAATTAATTGTTAACGTTAATGATTGATCTCTGTTGCTACGCTGCAACTTTCAACGGAAAGCTGAAGAAAATCACCCCGCACCCGAAACAAATCCGCGGTGCGGGGTTTAAGTCCTATTTCAGCTTGAGCTTGTCAGTGAGTTTTTCGTGGCGCTTCTCATCTTCATTCTTCAAATATCGAAGCAGTCTGCGGCGGTTGCCTACCATTTTCAGAAGGCCGCGGCGGCTGTGATTGTCCTTCTTGTGTTCCTTCAAATGCTCGGAAACCTTTTCGATCTCGCGGGACAAAATCGCGATTTGCACTTCCGGGCTGCCAGTATCGTCCTTATGGGTTTGGTACTTCTTGATGATAGCGTCTTTCTCTTTTGGAGTAAGCATGAGCTTGTCCTTTCTTTACGGTCGCGAAACAGCCAGAGTTTGCCGTCCGTCTATTTCCGGGATTAGCCGGAAAAAATTAGTTATTGCCCAATAATTATAACAGGAACTTCCTGAACTATCAAGCTAAGCAGATTGCGCATTGACCCTCTTTTTCCTGGCGATTAAGGTATAAAACAACGCTTCAGGAGGATACAAGTTGAACGAGATGGAATGGAAAATGGTAAGAGAACTCGCCAAACTGGGAGCAAGGCAGCGGCTTGAAGAGATCAAGTCCGAACAGGCAGAACTTGAGCGGCTTTTGGCCAATGGGATGATCCCTAAGCCGGCGCCAAAGCCGCCGCAGACAAAACCCGGACCCGCAAAGAACCGCGTAAAAATCAGCGCCAAAAGCCGGAAACAAATCTCCGACAGGATGAAGCGATACTGGTCAAAGAGGCGAGCGGATAAGGCCGCTGATAATGCCGGTACAAGCCGCAGACCAAAACGAAAACAATAAGGAGGGCATTCCCATCAAGATTTCCAGCGTTTGCTCCTTAAGCAGGCGCTGGTTTTGTTTTTAAAGCCTCCAAAGATGCTCTTAAACGCAGGGAACCTTTGCAGTCTTTGTGGTATACTGTTTTTGACGTCGTTTATTGTAATCCTTAGAAACTAAAATTCTTCAAAACCTTAACAAATCCCCCATATTTCGCCAGTCGCACAATTTTTAGGGCTTTAAAGTGCGACGAGCCTTAAATTAAAAAACCATGGAAATCAAAAACAAACTTCACCGCTCCTACATTCAATTTCTCGAGTATTTGGAAGTTGAGCGAAACCGCAGCAAACTGACCCTGCGCAACTACGATCATTATTTAAAGCGTTTTGTGGATTTTTGCCAAAAAAACGGGATTAACGATCCGGAAGATATCGACCTCGAGTCTGTCCGATCCTTTCGCCTGTTCCTAAACCGGCTGGAAGAAAACGGCCGGCCGCTCAAGATCGTCACGCAAAATTTTCATCTGATCGCATTGCGAAGTTTTCTGAAATACCTGGCTAAGAGAGACATTAAATCCATGGCCGCGGAAAAGATCGAACTGCCGAAAATCCCCGCCCGGACCGTGGAATTTTTGGATGGCGAGGAAGTTGCCCGGCTAATCGA
>JBLMZH010000042.1:0-4920 GCA_050258715.1 Acidobacteriaceae bacterium | reverse complement strand
TCGGGAACCGCAGCACTTCCCAGGTTGAAATTCTCTATCGCGGAACCGTGGCCAACAGTTCGAATTTTTCCAACGGCACGACCAATCTCGTCAATACCGCGACCGTGACCTCAAGCGTCGGAACTTCTTCCGCGTCGGCAACGGTGATCGTCAATGTCCAAAATCAGCAAAATCCGTTCATCAACATCACCAAGCAGGTCAGGAATTTGGACACAGGAAATTCGTTCTCCAATTCAACTGACGCGTCTTCTGACCAAACCGTCCAGTTTAGGATTCAGATCACGAACAGCGGCAACGCAACGCTCAACAATGTCCGCGTGTTCGACGATCTACCTAACCGCTTAAGCTTCGTCAACGGCAGCTTCAGGGTCAACGGCTCAAACGTCAATCCCGGAACTTTCTTCGGCAACAGCTACACTTTGGGCAATTTGACGCCGGGCCAGACCGCGACTGTCATTTTTGACGCCGACACCAATTCCGTCACTCAAAATCAGACCGTGACCAATACCGCCACCGCATTTGCCGACAACGTCAATTCCGTTTCGGCCAGCGCGGATGTGAGACTTGTCGCCATCGGCGGGGCCAATATCGACATCAGGCTCAGCAAGCGGGCGTTCAACAACACTTTGGGCCAGGATGCGACCGTGGTCACTGCGCGCAAAGGCGACCTGATCACTTACACGCTTACCGTCCAGAATTTCGGCACCGGTACGGCCAACGGTTTTGTCATCGACGATGACATTGCCGACGTCCTTCAGCTGGCCGAGCTCGTTGATCAGGGCGGGGGAACCTTGAACTTCGGTTCGAATTCCCTGCGCTGGGCCGCGATGGATATCGCTGCCGGAGCCAAAGTGGAAAAGACCTTCTCGGTCCGGGTCCGCAATGTCTTCCCCTCAAACACTGACTTCGTCATGACCAACGTTTACGGCAACACCATCAATATCAACGTTACAAGGCCGATGGTTGCACCGGCCACCGGAGCCGGAACCACTGCGGGCATTGCTCTCGCAGGCGCGGTCACAGCTCTGGCGTTCTTCATCAAAACAAAGAAGTTTGCCATGCTCGTCCCGGTGTTCAAAGCCCTTAAGTTAACCAAGTAACCCATATGAGAATCATCGCCATCATTGTCATTGTCGCTTTGCTTTTAGGGGCCGGATATTGGATTTACCGCGTGGTAAAGGAAAGACAGAACAAGGCCGCCGAGGTCACGCAGAGCATTGCAGCCTTTAACCAGAGCAAAAACGCTGACGCCACAACCGTGGCGGCTCAGCCGCGCGATGTCATTGTCTACACGATGACAGTCGAGAATAAGAGCAACAAGGTCGCTTCGGGTTACGAAGTGTCAGTGGACATTTCGGACATCAGCCAGAAAGCCACATTGATCGACGCCCAAGGCGCCAATTACGACTCCGCCAACAATTCGCTGGTCTGGACACCTTTGGATGTACCGGCAAACGGCTCGTTCGAAAAAAACTTTACGGTCAGGATCAAGGACAGCCTGCCGGCTGAGGCCAACCCGACCATGACCGCCAATTTTGGCAATGAGGTCTCCATCAATCTCGAAAAGACCGTGGCGACTGTTACTCCTGCCCCGACTCCCACTCCGACAACGGTCACGCCCAAGCCGACTACTCCGGCAACTCCGGCCGTAAAACCGGCCACCACCACGCCCAAGCCGCTTAAGGCTCCTGTCACCGGAAATTCCGGCCTGCTGGTTGCTACTTTAGCCGGAGCGATAACTTTGGGTTTTGTCCTGCGGAAACTGAGGGCG
Source organism: Acidobacteriaceae bacterium (assembly GCA_050258715.1). Lineage (GTDB taxonomy): Bacteria > Patescibacteriota > Doudnabacteria > UBA920 > O2-02-FULL-48-8 > JBLMZH01. Next base: position 3,149 of record JBLMZH010000042.1, on the reverse strand, counting down.
TAAAATTCGCACAAATTCCATTGGGGATAACTTTTTTCTGCCGCACTTAACCGGCAGTTAATGAATGGTTTTTTATAAAACTTGCCGAATCTTTCCTTATTGCCTAAGATTAAGTTGAATTGAGGCATAAGAAAAAAGATTCAAACAAAAACCGAAAATTATTTCGGTTTTTGTTTTTCCAAGGACTTTTATGGAAACTCTTTCCGACGTTGAACAGCTGATGAAGCAGAACGGAGGCAAGTACCTTCTCTTCGAGCATGGCCGCCCGAAGATGGTTGTTTTGGATCCGGGAAAATACAAGCAGTTTTTGGTGACCGACCCGGGGAAGGAAAAGATCCTGGTTACGGGCGGGGCGGGGTATATCGGTTCCCACACGGTGTTTGAACTGATCGAACGCGGCCACGACGTCGTGGTTTTGGACAATCTTTCCTCCGGCTATTTGAGGAACGTTCCCTGTCCGCTGATAGTCGGGGACGTTGCCGACCCTCTCGTGCTGGACCATTTGTTCGAGGAGCACAAGATCAGCGCGGTCATCCATTTTGCCGGATCCATCATTGTCGAAGAGTCAGTGCTCAATCCCGAAAAATATTTTGACAACAACCTTTTGGCCAGCATCAATCTCATCAAGGCCATGATAAGGCACGGCGTGAAAAAGATCGTCTATTCTTCCTCTGCGGCCGTTTATGGCGATCCGAAGTATGTTCCGATCGACGAAAATCACGACTGCCACCCGGTCAATCCTTACGGCGAGACCAAGCTCATGTTCGAGAAGGTGCTTAAGTGGCAGGAGCAGGCCGTCGGATTGTCCTCGGTGATCTTCAGGTACTTTAACGCGGCCGGCGCCTGCCCGGAGAAGAACCTGGGCGAAGCACATCCGGTCGAGACGCACTTAATTCCCAGACTGCTTAAGGTGGCCAACCGGGAAGAAGAGTCGGTCAAGGTCTTTGGCACGGATTATCCGACCTTGGACGGCACCGCAGTCAGGGATTTTATCCACGTTAAGGATCTGGCCGCGGCCCACGCTTTGGCCGTGGACAAGCTGGAAGCAGAAAGCGGATGCTTTACTTATAATCTCGGCACGGGAGTCGGCCATACCGTGTCCCAGGTAGTGGACGCGGCCATGGAAGCAACGAACAAAATGATTCCGATCGTAACCGCGCAAAGAAGGCCGGGCGATCCGCCTATCCTCGTGGCTGATCCCAAGAAGGCCAGAGCCGAACTCGGGTTTGAACCGAAATATTCGACCCTTGCCGAGATCATCAAGGACGCCTGGGCCTGGCACAACCTGCGGTTCGGCAGTTCCGTGACTGTCCCCAAGGTAAAATCAGCCAATCAAGAGTAATGTTTAAAGCCGACTTTTAACCAAAGTTGGCTTTTAAATTTAGGCCTGTTTATGGTATAATGGGAAGCGCATTGAGCCCACAAGACATAAAAATCAATTATGAAAAAATTATCCGTCATCATTCCGGCATATAACGAGGAAAAGCGCATCGAACAGACCCTTTTGAACATTGATTCGTATCTTGAGAAGCAGAATTACGAGTACGAAATAATCGTTGTGGACAACAACAGTAACGACAAAACTTCCGAAGTCGTTAAAAGGCTGGAGATGTCGACCGTACGCAATGCCAAGGCGATTTTTGAGCGGACCAAGGGCAAAGGCGCGGCGGTAAAAAGAGGAATGCTTGAAGCTGTCGGGGAATACCGGATGTTCATGGATGCGGATAACGCGACCCCCATTTCGGAAATCGAAAAATTTTGGCCGTTCTTAGACCAAGGTTATCAGGTGGTCATCGGCTCCCGCTATGTCGATCCCTCCACGGTCAAGATCAAACAGCCGTTCTACCGCGTGCTCATGTCCAGGCTCAGCAATTTGTTGATTCAGACCGTTTTGATTCCTCATATCAAGGACACGCAGACCGGGTTCAAGGCCTTCGAAGCCAAGGCCGCGGAAACGATCTTCAAGCAAGTCACCATTTTCGGCTGGGCGTTCGACATGGAAGTTCTGGCCTTGGCCCTCAAATGCAGTTACCGAATCCGCGAAGTTCCCGTATCATGGGAAGAGCACGGCGGAAGCCATGTTCCGGCAACTGCCTATCTGCAGGCCTTGCGCGATCTGTTTTTGATCAAGCTTCGATGTTTGTTCGGAAAATATTCCACCAAATGATTCCAATTGGCAGCACAATATACCGGCGAATTCTTGCGGGCGCACTCCTGCCGGTTTTTTTATTTAACTTGCTTCTTTTCGCTCCTCAAGCCGCGGCTGGCGGGGAAGAAATGATCCGGGTGGAGTTTCGATCCGATCCCGGTCTTCTAGGCGGTCTACAAAAAATTTATTCCATGCAAAATTTGGGCCGGATTTTTTCCGAAAGCCCGGATATAAGCCTGGCTGGCTACTTTAAAGCCGAAGTTTCTCGTGAAAATTTGGCTTTGATGGCGGCTGACCAAAGGTTCGGATTTGTCGCAGAGGAACAAACAATGACTGCGTCGACCGTGGTCCCGGACGACACGTACTTTACGCTCGATCCCATGTCCGACACCAAGCAGTGGTATTTGTCCAAGATCAAAATGCCGGACGCCTGGGAATTCGGAACAGGCTCGGATCAAACCACGGTCGCAATCGTCGATACTGGCATCCATTCAAGCCATGTTGAATTGAACGACGGCCGGGTGGTCAAGGGCTACAACTCCGTGAGCAAGAGCTTAATCCCGGCCAATTCCGATTCCGACGACAACGGGCACGGCACGGCAGTAGCTGGAATTATCGGAGCAATTTCAGACAATCAAAAGGGGATCGCCGGCATCAACTGGAAGGTCAAACTCATGCCGATCAAGGCTTTAGGCGACGACGGAACGGGGTTTGTTTCGGACGTGGCCGCCGGCATTGTTTGGGCCGTTGACAATGGCGCCTCAGTCATCAATTTAAGCATGGGCGGGCAGGGGTTTGCCAGCGACGAGACTTTGAATCAGGCCATTGCCTACGCCTTTAATAATAATGTTTTGGTCGTGGCCGCGGCCGGAAACGATCTGGCGGAAAACGGAATGAATCTTGATGCCAGCCCGGTCTATCCTATCTGCGACGACCAGGGAAAAAACATGGTCCTGGGAGTTGCTGCCACGGACCTCTCGGACCAAAAAGCTCCGTTTTC